>NZ_JAZGVT010000022.1:0-14564 GCF_036440755.1 Methylobacter sp. Wu8
CGGCGCTTGCCGCTACCGGCGGCGCACTGGATGGCGCGGGCAGCGTTGACTCGGACATCGGCAACGGTTTCGGCAGCTCCGCCTGTTTGCGGACGACCGGTTCTTTTTTCTTGACCGGCGGCTTCTTAACCGGCGGTTTTTTCGGTTCTTCCGGCTTGGGTTGCGCAACCGGCTGCGCCGCGGGCTGTTGGCTTGGCGCTGCAACCAGCGACACTTCCATGATCATCGGTTTGGCCTGGGTCACGGGTTCGGCGGGTTGCAGCATCCAGAGCCCCGCCCACAGATGTAGCGACAGCACTAAAGTTAACAGCAATCCGCCCATCGACTGCGGTTTTTCCTGACCGGTCAAGGTTTTAAACAGTGGGTGAGTTTTTTGCATGGTCGGCACCGCAACGCCGCCCAAAGACGTTAACGCCCGAGCGGCCAGACCGTCTTTGTCGTTTCTGAATAAATACATAGGGAATGTTGTCTGCTTATCAAAGCACATGCTCGGGCGAACGGCTCAGCATCGCCATCAAACGCTCCAGTTTTTGATCGACTTTGGCCACATAGTCTTTCAGCTGAACCAGTTCAACTTGCAGGTCTTGAGTATTTTCATGAACATGCTGAAAATGCACCTGAAAATAGCGGGGCAGAGGAAACAAATCGATTAAGTCATCATCCGCCTTGATAGTTCGATTTTTAGGTGTCTTTGCGGGGGACTTTACCCCCTTGGATTCTTGTACCAGTTTTAACGTTTTCATATCGCTTTCCTCATTTCGTTAGTTATCTCTGCATCAGTCTTTGGATAATAAAGCGCCATAAATCCTCGCCGGGATTATCTTCCACGGATAAACAAAGTTATCTTTGCAAGTCAGTCTTCAATCATATGATCGCGTTAAAAAAACCGTCCCTGGATAGGTATCGTAGTTGATACAAAATGAGGAAGACAAAGAAGCCCGGAATTTGCGGCGTTTAACCAAACAAGCCGCTTTCAGGCGAAAAACAACAAATTACGAGCTTCTACTGTAAGACGTTTCAGCCACAAGAAATCCTCACCTGAAAGATAAAAAAAATCATAACTAATCAACAGGCGACTGGCCGGCAACTTCTCATTATTCAGAAGGGACTGTGTATTCACCGCGAACTCGGTAATGGCAATCAGGCAAAGGACATAAAAAATCCCCGCTCGAAAGGTCCGGGCGGGGATCAAGTTCAAGGTTCCGTTTAGGCGAATTGTCTAACGGCGAATCCGACCTACGGCTCTAATCACGCCATATAAGATTGATTTTCAAGACGGTGTCTACGGTTCTTTGGAATTGAAGGTATCTTTAATACGTTAGAGTAAAACCGACAGAAACCGAACGCCCCATGCCGGGGAGGTTGCGGTTGTTTCTATAAGGCCAGTCAGCAGCGGTAATACTCATTGCATAGTAGTCGCCTGCGTTAACGCCAGCCAGCGGATGATAGTACTGCTTGTCCAATACGTTATCCAAACCGACATCGATGCTCAGGTTTTTATAGGTGTAGCCGGTTTTAGCGTTTAACAATAGGTAGGACGGTGTAGTCAACTCATTACGGATTTGCTGAACATCGCTTTTACGATCGACAAACTGCATTTCAACAGCGCTGCTCCAGCCTCCTTTTTTATGATCCAGACTCAACTTGGCGTTGAACGGCATCATGTGATAAAGATTGCCGCCATCCATGCGCTCGCCGCGGACATAACCTAACACTGTGTGAGTAGCGAATTCGCCTAGCGTCTGATCTTTAAATAAATGAGTTCTGGCGCTTAAATCCGCGCCCCACAGTCTTGCATCATGATTGCCGTGGCTCAAGAAATAAAACCCATTGTCTCGGTGTTGTCCTGGTGTAGCAGCATCGCCTGGCTGCCCGTAATAGCCAAAACCTAACGCACTGTTGCAGATTGGATTGTCCGGCCCGCATCTGTCAGCATCAATGAAATTTTCAACATAACTGAAATAAGGTGTTGCCTTGATTTCCCAATTGTCATTGTCGGCATCGTGAAATGCCGCTGTGAAGCTGATGTTATGTGCGGTTTCCGGTTCCAGATTTATGTTTCCCACGTAGCCGTTACCGTCGCCGAATGCGCCGATCATGCTCATAGCCATAAAATTGGTACTCCAGGGATAGAGTTCATATATTCCCGGAGCCCGGTTTTTACGCGCATAGCCAAATTCATATTGGCTGGATTTGTCAGGGGTAAATTGCATTGATGCGCTGACATCGAAAGTATCAAAATCCCGTTCATGGTCTTTGGCATTGAACGCCGCCGCTTCCTTGACAGTCCGGCCGGTGGGAGAAAGCACAGGATCTTGATAGGGCTGGACATTTCCGGTATCGGACATTGTATGGTCATAACGAATGCCTAACATGGACTTCCATTCCGGCGACCAGTTGGCTTCCCATTCAGCGAAAGTACCCAGTCTGTCTCGAGAGGCATTATTCAGGTTTACGAATGAATTCGGCCACATGCCGCCTATTGCCGTTCTGGGCGCCCCGGCATAGGGAGATACCGGTGACCACCATTCGTCCAGTGAATTCAAGTGTAATTCGTTGCCGACTCTGAAGGTGTCGCGTTGACCGAACGGGATTTCAGCTTGAACCTTATATCCTAAATTACGGCCCCTGACATCCATAGGCATTATTGCATGACCGGCGGTATAGGGTCTGTCTGCTGTGTGGTATAGCGGGAACAATTTATCATGGCCAATATCCATAAAATGGGTGGTATTTTCCAGGTAGAGTTTGCCATCCAGCTTACCCCAGTCGTAATCGCCCTTGTAATGGATGTTGCCGAAGATGCTGTCGTTCTTTAGCATATCCATACGCGCGGTGGGAAAACCTTGAAAAGGGATGTGTTGTTGACCGCCTTTAATTTCCAGCAAATGATTGTCGAATTTGAAAGCTAATTTAGCGGCGTGATTTTGGTTTTCATACGCAGTCGATTTGATGATGTCATCATTACCGTCCCTGTAATTCATGCTTTGGCTGTGTGCGCCGGTGTAATCCAGCCGCACATGCTCATTGGCGACGCCCGCAGCTATACTGCCGCCAAACGCGTCGCCGTTGCTGCGGTAAAAGCCGGACAGTTTGCCGTCTAACAGCAGGCCTTTACCGGACTCGGCAAACACGGGATCGGGCGATTGAACAACAATGGTGCCGCCTATGCTGTCGCCACCCATGCTAACCGGGGTGACGCCTTGCAATACCTCAATTTTGCCGACATTCGTGCGGTCAATATAGGACAAAGGGGGATTCATGTGGTTGGCGCAGGCCGAAGTAATCGTCATACCGTCAATTTCCACTTTTACGCGCTCGTCACTCAGGCCGCGAATGATGGGCAGTGAAGAAACACCGCCGTTCGCCTGGACAGTCACGCCGGGAATATCTTCCAGCAACCGGGCTGTGTCTTGTACTTGCGCCTGCCGTTGAAGCAACTGAGAACCCGCTATCGTTGTTTGACTTAAAGCCCTGTACGATGCGGCCTTGCCCGTCACCGTCACCTTGTCCAAAGTCGCCACCTTATCCGGCGGCACCGTAGGCATCTTTTCCAGCGTCACGGTGCGGCTGCCGACCATCCGGTAACTCAAACCGCTATTTCCCAGCAACTGTTGCAGTGCGGCTTCCAGGCTGTATTTTCCGCTCAGGCCTTTGCTTTGCAAGCCTTCGGCAATCGCCGTGTCATAGACCAGTTGCAGGCCGCCGGTTTCCGCCAGCTTGTTCAGCGCAGTCGCCAACGATCCTGCGGGAATGTTGTATTGCTGGTTATCGGCCAGCGCGATGCCGGATATGCAAAGCGCGCACACCGCACCAAGCAATGCCGCAGATATAGGGTTGGCAAGGCGACGGCGCTTACCGAATGCTGTTGATTTTTCCAATGTCATGAATATCCCTCGATACTGTTGTTTTGTGAATAACCGCTAATGTGACGCATGGACTGGGCAAAACAGGAGGTGAGAGAAGCAAGTTTTTTTTGCAATGTCGTAAGACTGTTATTCAAGAGCCAATGCCTGCTAAACTAGCGGAAAAGCAGAGGATTACCCATGTCAACCATTACATTCGATACGCACGAGTTTATCAAGGAACTGAAAAGCGTCGGGTTTAGCGAAGAGCAGGCCGAAATTTTTACCAAGTTGCAAAAGGCAGCGGTAGCTTCGACGCTTGAGCAGGCACGGCATGATTATGATCTTAATAATCTAGTCACCAACCAATCGCTTGATAATCGGCTTAGAGAGTCTGAATTAAAAAGCGAGGCCAAACTGGCCGAAACCAAAAGCGAACTCATACGCTGGATTGTCAGTGTCGGCCTGTTGCAAACAGCACTGATTACGGCATTACTGATCAAATTGAGCTCGATTGTTTAAATATGTAATCCACACCCAGCCGTATAGTTGGGTGTTCTTCGTGTCCGTTCCTAATGACTAGCGATGCAGCAAAATCAAATAATCGTTGATTCTGGTAGAATGCAATTGCAGGGAGCTTTCCAGTGCGCTGAGCACAGCCAGCGGCTGATCGGTGCGGAACACGCCGTTGACGCGCCGCTGGGCAATGCTGTCATCCGTAACCAGCAGATAGCCGTGATAATAACGGTTAAGCTCGGCAATCACCTCACCCAGCGGCTGATCCTGAAACACCAGCTTGCCGCGCCGCCAGGCGGTCACCGTCCGGCTATCGGCCGCTTTAACGCCGCCCAGCTTTGCTTGCTGGTCGTAAACAAGCTGCTGGCCTTCGCTGACCAGCGCATGCTGCGCCTGACCGTCAGCTTGCTCAACATCGACTGCAACACTGTGTTCGGTAACGCTGACTTCGGTTTGGCTGCGCTGCAAGCGGATATTAAAGGCAGTACCCAGTGCGGTAACGGTACCGTGTTCGGCATGCACCTGAAAAGGCCGGGTCGGATCGGGACTGACTTCAAACCAGGCTTCGCCCTGTAGCAGAGTCAGTTGCCGCCGGTTGCCGTCGATATTTACCGTCAACGCGCTATTGCTGTTGAGGTGTACGATGGAACCGTCTCTCAAACGGATGTCGCGCATTTCGCCGTATCCGGTATGGAAGTCGGCGCGCAACAACATCGGTAACGGGCTGAACAGCCACAATGTCAGACAACATATTGCCAAAGCCGGCGCAGCCCATAAGTTACGAAACCACGGTGTTTTAGGCGCAATGATCTCGGGTTTGGCAATCCGTTGTTTAACTGCATCCAGCTCGTTCCATAACGCACAAATTGCATCAAAAGCCTGCCGGTGTTTCGGATCGGCAGCCAGCCAGCGTGCAAATTCGTCACGTTCCCCTGCGCTGACTTGATCGCTATCCAGCCTGACCCACCAGGTATTGGCGGCCGCTTTGATCGCGACGTCATCGGTAGCGCTTGTTGTTGATTTCATCTGAGCTGATCCAGGATTTAAGCGGCTGCTATTATAAGACGTATGGTTCTATAAAAACAGGAGCTTGTCCGGTTACAGATCGTCAAGTTGCTGCAACTTCTGCATGGCGTTGCGTAAATGCTTTTCTACCATGTTGCGGGATATACCCAGACGTTCGGCGATTTCGGCATGGCTCAGATCCTCAATCTTTCGCAACACAAATACTATCCGGCATTTGGGCGGCAGCTGGTTTACAGCCTCGGCCAGCGTATCCAGACGCTGGTGTCCCGCAATAATTTGCTCGGGATCAATGCCGTTGCTGGACTGTAGCGCCTCACTGAGAAAATCGATGTTATCGACATAGTGATCACGGACTTTGTAGCGGCGCTCATGGTCGGTCGCCAAATTGGCCGCGATACGGTGCATCAGGGCGCGGGGATTTTCCGCTTGCTGCCAAAGGTTGCCCGTCATCATGCGTTGATAAGTTTCCTGAACGATATCGGCAGCCGTTTCAATGCAGCCGCAACGCCTGTACATTACGCGGCGCAATTCCTGGTCGTAGGCCTTAATAAGTTGGGTGATGGCGGCAACGTGGCTCATAGTGGAAAGAAGACAGTTAGGCTTTTTGCAATCAAACCTAGAAGCAAGCTTTATGCCAGCACCCTTGAAGCCGCAGCAGACATGGCTTAAGACCATCCACCGCATTGACTAAACCTGACTCAGTGCGTGATATATCCTAGTCACTGCGGCATATCACACAGTTTTGGATCAGGATGTTCCCACGGTATTTTGCAACACCGGGATAGTAGAAAGCCAACCCGCATCAATACTATCCTGGCGGCATACTCAGCTCAATCGATATGGCGACTCAATTTAGCCCGGCGTTTTTGCAGCCAGCGGATCAGGCCGGTAATAAACAACGCGGGACAAGCCAGACCGGATAAAAACACTAAAATCCGCCCGGTCCAACCGAAAGCCTTGCCGCTGTGTAACGGCCATTGCCAGTCGACAAAGGTTTGCCCGAAGGTAGCGCGGGTGCTGGGGTCTCGTACTTCCAAAATCGCACCGTTGTATTGATCGACAACGACTTGCCGCTCCGACCAAAAACGGCTGAGTTCCGGCACGTCGATCATCTTGATTCGATAAACGCCGGTTTCGCCGCCCGGAGGACTCAGCCAATCGACTCGGCCTTCAGGATAACGGCTTTGAACAATACTTAAGGCCTGCGCCAAATCAATCGGCTTTTTACCTACTATCGGCAATGAATGCGGGCTGTCCATAAACCCCTGGGTGCCGGGCGACAGCTGCTTGACCAGCGTCATAAACTGGCTGGGCAAATTCATGTAAACGCCTGAAAGCAGCACTGCGAATAAAATCGGGAATGTGTAAAACCCAGAGGCCTGATGCAAATCATGATTAAAGCGCTCGACACTGGCGCGGCGTTTAATGCTCAGGACGCGTCGCCAGTTCCCCGTTAACGGCCACCACACAATCAGGCCCGTCAACACCGAAAACAACAAGATGACGCCGATGATGCCGATGATAATGCCGCCTGTTTCTCCAGACAGCAACGCAAAATGCAGTCGGAAAACAAACGGAATCAATGCGCGGGGAAAAATATCCTCAGCCTTCTTGATCAAATGCTTACCCAGCACTTGCGCGGTATAAGGATCGACATGCACCTGCCATTCCTCTTTCCCATCGGCAACGGCGCTTGGGATAATAAAACCGAACTTATACGAAGCCGTAGTATCGGCAGGATAATCGACAAAGCCCAATTTTGCCTGTGGCGGCATGGCGGCGACAGCGGCGGCATGGATTTCGGCCAGGGAACGATAAGACGATTCGCCTTGCGCCGGTGCTTGCACGGTTCTTAAATCGGCGTTCAAGACATTATCGATTTCTTCGTAAAACACCAGAATACTGCCGGTGATGCCTAACACCGCCAGGAAAAACCCCAACAGCAAGCCCAACCATAAATGCACGCTTAGCCAAAGTTTCCGGCGTTTTTTTAATCGCGTCAGGCGTTGCTGCCCGGCATCCGGGCCGTTTAATGCCTCACCGTGCGCTAAATCAGTCGAAAATCGCTTCATGTTCTCCCCGGACATTAAATCAAGCTGATGAACGTTGCTGCAACAACGAACAAAAAGAGTGTTATTTAATAGACGTTTGAAGATATAAAAATCCACACCTTTAAATTGAAATTAATCTCTCCGAACCGGATGGGGCATGAGAGTAATGCCGGGCATGCAATCAGTCACGTTTAGACAAAATGTGGGGCTTCCGCTAAACAGCGCGATAAACCTCGTGGCGGAATCATTAAATTGCCAGCCTGAACTTTTCGACCAGCGGTGAAAATATACCTTTAATGTTGTCTCTAACAAAGGGTTCGGCTTTTTCAGGCGAACCCGAATCATAAGGCGGGACGGGATCGTACTCCGCCTGAAGCTGGATCGCCTCGGCATAGGTTTTTCCGCGCAGGGCGGCAACAATTTGCAATCCGAAATCAATGCCCGCGGTTACGCCGCCGCCGGTAATCAATTTGCCGTCCCAGACCACCCGCTGTTTTACCGGTATGGCGCCGAATTCCGGCAACAGCTCCAGCATAGTCCAATGAGAAGTGGCTTTTTTCCCTTTCAATAAACCGGCCTTGCCCAGCAGCAAACTGCCGGTGCAAACGCTGGTCACGTAGGAGGAAGAAGCCGCCCTGCGGGCTATGAAGTCGATCAATTTAGCGTTCTTCATCGCCTCAAGCGTGCCATTGGCCCCACCGGGAACAAAGAAAATATCCAGGGTTTCGGGGCATTCGCTTCGGGTGTGGGTCGGCACAATCGCCAAACCCTCGCCACTGGTCACCGGCTTCAGGTCATCGGCCGGAGAAATCAAATAAATCTTTGCCCCCATCATCGAGGCAAACAGGTATTGAGGGCCTACCAGATCCAATGCGGCAAAGCCGGGGTATAAGAGCATCGCAATATGTTCCTCGCCCATCATCTTAAAATCGTCCCCGTTAAGCCCCATAAACGCTTCGTGGGCTTGGCGGGACATTGCCTCCGCCTCAGCCTTACTTAAATGAGCGGGTGCTGTTGGCGATGCTTGCAGTTTGGCAAGCGATTGGCAGGCCGGGAGCAAGGGCGCAAGGCCGCCGCCCAATAAGGCCAGTTTAGTAAATTGACGGCGATCCATAGCAAACTCCTTAAAATTTCACAGATCCGGTGACATAGGCGGATGTACCCTCTGAAGGAATGACATGGCCTCCCAAATAGCCGTAGGGTTGGAAATAATGGTTATCGGTCAGGTTTTTTACCGTCGCCGCCACTTTGAAACGCTGATATTCATAAGCAATGCTGGCATCGAAACTATGGTAGCCGTCGCTGCTGAAGGTATTATTGTTGGACAACTGCGCCCGGCCTTGCGCATAAAGCCCACCGCCAATACTCAAGCCTTTGATCACCGGTTGTTGAAAGCGGTAGTTGACCCACAGCCGGCCGGAATCTTCCGGCACCAAGGCCAGCTTGTTGCCTTCGGGAACGCCGGCTAAATTGTCGGTGAACCGGGCATCGGTATGCGCATAGTTGGCAAGAATGCTCAGCGCGTCGGTTGCTTGCCAGGTCATGTCGGTTTCAATGCCGCGCGAACGCTGTTGTCCCGCGGCTTTTGAACGGCGTTGCAAATCGGCGGTGTCGGTTACCGCGACATTGCTGCGCTCGATTTGATAGCCGGCTATCTGTCCGCTCAGTTGATGCGCGATATTGAATTTAAGTCCGCCTTCAATGGTTGTCGATTCTTCCGGTTGAGGAGCGCCGACAAAATTGACAAAAGGCTGGCCGCGCATTCCTTCGCTGTAGTTGACAAACAAAGAATATTCGTCAGTCAGGTCGAAAACGCCGCCTGCGCGGGGCAAAAACTTGGTTTTGCCGCCGCTCGAATCGACACCCTGCAAGGTGCTGTAATCGATGCCGACATGAGCGACCCTGACGCTGGTTAATAAATGCAGCCGGTTATAAATGGTGCTTTGCAATTGGGTATAACCGCCGTAAGTGGTGTTTTTGACGAACATGTTGTCGATGCCCGCGCCTGCCGGGCCATAAGGCGTATTAAACCTAGGATTGCTCAGGTCAACGCTGCCTGCCGCGGTATAATCCATAAAGCCCCTGTCGTCTAAATCGCTATGGTCGGCGCCGATTAACACGGTGTTTTTAGTGGGGCCGGCATTAAACTTTGCTGTTGCGTTGCCTAAAAAGCTCCACTCCTCTTGTTTTTGGCGCAACTCGGTGTTGTACAAGAGCCAGGTGTTGACGAAAAACGGCCGATCGGCGGCAAATCCGTCTCCACCGTAGATCTCTTTGAGTTTCTCGTTAAATTCAGCTTGCGAATAGCGGGCTTTCAGATTCAATGACCAAATATCGTTAAACTTGTGATCGAAGTTTCCCCAAACGGCATTGGATTCGCTATGGCTGTCAGGCATATCGGCAGGCCCTAAAAAGGTCGTGCGGGGAATCGAAAAGTTACCCGCTATCGTGCCGGTGGCAGGCAAGCCAGGGTATTCCGGTTGATCCCATTTCGACACCTTGCCGTGCAAGGTCAAACTCGTCGTATCGTTGTTAGTAAAGGTCAATGTCGGGTTGAGGTTATAACGTTGGGTATTTATGGTGTCCAGGTAACTGCCTGCATTGGTGTACTCGCCGGTAAAGCGGGCCAGGATATTTTTAGTCAGCGGCTGGTTTATGTCGACATAAGGCTGGTAATAACTGTTGGTGCCGACTTTAAAACCCAACTCACGAGAGGCAACGGCTTGGGGCAGCTTGGAAACGATACTGACCAAGCCGCCGACAGGGGAGCCGGAGCCGCCGCTGTAGAGGATGCCGTTAGTGCCTTTCAAGACTTCGAGTCGCTCAATATTAACCGTACTTTCCCGGTCGCCCGGATTACGATATTGGGTAAACCCGTCAACCAGTTGTTCGGCTGCAAAACCGCGAATCAGGGTCATATCGCTGGCGGGCGTAAAGGCGGGCGTATTGGGAACCACGCCGCTGACATTGCGCAGGCTTTCACTGACCGTGATGTTTTGCTGATCGTCGATCAACGACCGCTTGATCACCTGAATGGATTGCGGCGTTTCCATGATCGGCGTGTCGGTTTTGGTCGAAGCGCTGGAGTGGGTGGCCCTGTAAGACCTTGGATCATCCCCCGCTTTTCCGGTTACGGTCACCGGTTTCAACGTGGTCGGATCGGCCTTGTTGAGTTTTTCCGGCACAGGCTTAGACTCGACGATAGCTGTATTGTTATCGACAATGCGGTAAACCAAGCCGGAATTTTTCAATAGATTATTCAGGCCCTGACCGACCGACAGCTTTTCGTGCAGCGCCGGCGACTGGAGGCCTCGGGTTAAATCGGCGTTGAACACCAGTTTGATATTGGACTGATCGGCAAATTCGGTCAGGGCCTCATTTAAGGTTCCTGCCGGTATTGCATAAGCGTGAACGGCCTCTTGCAGGTTTTCCGCGGCGACCGAATGACTTACGAGGGTTAAAGCCAGTGCCGTTAAGGCATAGGGTAGGGTTGTTTTTTTCACGAAGGCTCCTGAGTAATGAGTGACGATGCCGCAATCGGCGTTACTTAAACAGAAGACGTATCAGTTAAAAAATCAGGAACCCGGCCGTCATTTTTTTATGCCTATCGGCTACAACTTAAGATAGGGCAAATCAGGAATACAGGCTTCGCCTGTTCGCAAGCGGAGCTTGCACTCCGCATGTCATCGATTATTCACACTATCCCGCCTTAAGCTGCTCCCCGCGAGCCGGCAGCCCGGACATCGGCCGACAATCAATATAGAGTGCGGCATATCGCACATTTAAATAGGTTATATGCCCTACTTTAGATGTTAGTGTTTTTATTACTTTGTTTTTTATCATATTTTTTCTGGCATCAGAATTGCTTTGTTAGACAAAAAATGTTATCGGATTTACGTCGTCTAACACCCGTTCCTGCCTCAAAACATTGATATGATTTCTACGATTGAAACATTCGGCCATTTCTTTTTGGAAACCCGGGAAGATTTGATCCGCTTTTTTCTGCGCCGCTTGAGTTGTCCCGCCACGGCGGCCGACTTGGCCCAGGAGACTTATTTGCGCGTCCATGCCTGCGAACAGCGCGCACCGACCCAAAACCGCCGGGCGCTGGCGTTTTCTATTGCCGGCAATCTGGTCGTGGATCATGTCCGCAAGGAACGCGTCCGCGCCAACTATGCGCCCAGCCAGAGTGACGATGTCGATTTCCTGGAGCTTGTTCCCTGCAATGATCCCGGTTCCGAACACAGGGCGATGGTTTGGCAGGATCTGGAGCAGGTGCAGGCGGCGCTGGAGGAGTTGCCGGAAGACTGCCGCGCCGCGCTGTATCTGAGTGCGGTCGAGGGCTTGACCTATGCGCAGATCGGCGAGTGTTTGGGCGTGTCGGAACGGATGGTCGGCAAGCGTATCGCCAGAACGCTGAAGCATTGCCGGGCTCGCCGCGATGAACGTTGAGCGCGGAAATGGTTTATTTCCGCGTTGCCTTGATTTATCTTTATTATTCCTTCCCTCTAAAGAACCCTTATTGATGACTATCGAGTCCCAAAATTCAGGCGAGACGCTGGCCGATCAGGCTATCGATTGGCTGGTGCTGCTGCGCTCAGGATCGGTGAGTGCCAAAACGCGGAGCGAATTCGAGCATTGGCTGCAACAGGACAGCGCTCACTTGGCGGCATTTGCGGATGCGGAGGCCTTGTGGGGTACAGCCGCCAAAGTACTGAAGGAAACCCAGAGCGTCAACCTGCCTCCGCAACGGCTGGATACGGTACGCAAAATCAGGCCTGTCCGGCGGATCGCATGGAATCGGGGATTGGCAACGGCGGCGTCTTTACTATTGGGTGTTTGGATGGCATGGACACCACTGACCGATTGGATGTTTGGCGATTATTCGACGGCTGTCGGCGAACAAAAAGAGCTTGTGCTGGCTGACGGCAGTTCGGTTTTTTTAAACACCGATACCGCCATTTCCCTGGATTGGAGCGCCGACAAAAGGCGGGTTGTGTTGTTGAAAGGCCAAGCTGAATTTACGGTTGCCAAGGATATAAGCCGTCCGTTCGAGGTCGTGGCCGGAAATACGACGGTTCGCGCGTTGGGGACGGTGTTTGAAGTATTCGAACAAGCGTCCGGCGCGGTCGATGTGACGGTCAGCGAGCATGCCGTCGGCGTGAGCCTGCACGATAGACCTGACGCGGAACCGGTACGGGTCGAGGAAGGCGAGCGTCTGCGTTATGCCGGACACGGCGAGTTAAACCGGGCCGAACCGGTCAATCTTAACCAGATTAACGCTTGGCAACGCGGCAAGCTTATTTTCCGGGATCAGCCGCTGGCCGAGGTCGTTGCCGAGCTGAATCGTTATGCCAAGGCGAAGATTGTGCTGAAGGGCGGCGATATTAAGCAGTTGCGCGTCAGCGGCGTGTTTCCGCTTGACGATGCGGCGGTGTTGGCTGCGTTGCAGAAAGCGTTTCCTATCCGCTCCACGCAGTTAGGCCCTTGGCTGATTATTCTGCATTCCCGATAAACCGGATTGTTACCACAGCGCAGTATTTTTTCTTAAAAAACAGCATCCTTATGCGACTTTTTCAACAGATAAAATTCCAATTTGCCAATCAACAGGGCTTGATTCAACCGTCCTGCTTTCATGAGTCGGGTCGTCCCGCCACCAATAACGCGGAAAAGCGGCAACATAATTTACCGTCGATTGAGGGAGGTTGGTTCGATAACATATCAGCGTCATCGGACGGCAATTTAACGGAAAGCGTTAGCCGGCGGTCGAACGGGCTGTTTGGCAAACGGCTTACCAAACAACGAACGCTCAAGATGCTGGTCTTAAGCTCAATCTTTGTCGTGTTGCTGCATGGCCTTGGCTTGATATGGCTCTCTGCCGAACAGACAGCCCCGGCCCAGCCCAACGTGATGGAAATTACGATCATTCCTGTTTCGGCCCCTAAGCCCAAAGTCGCTCCGCCGCCACCTCCCCCACCGGCTTCCGCTAAAACAAAGCCGCTCCCGAAAAAAAAGCAACCCAAGCCGACGCTTAAGAAAACGCCCGTCGTGCAGGAACCGGCCGAATTTGCACCGAAGCAACAAGTTTTTGACGCGCAACCCGTCGCACAAAACACGATCGCGGCAACAACGGCTGACATAGCGCCGCCGACTAAAATCGAGCCCTTTATCGAAGCCGATATGAACGCCGACTATGCGGAAAATCCCAAGCCCGACTATCCCTCACTGGCAAGAAGCATGGGCTGGCAAGGCACAGTGACGCTAAAGGTCCAAGTCTCCGAAGAAGGGCTAAGCGCCGCAGTAGAAATCGAGCGCGGCAGCGGGTATGAAATACTTGACGAATCGGCGATTGAAGCCATCAGACAATGGCGGTTCACACCGGCCAGACGCGGTGAAACGCCTATAGCCAGCACGGTCATCGTGCCGGTTATTTTTACCTTACAAGATCGAAATCAGTCGTGATTAAGCCCTAGTACTCAGTCATTCTTGTTTTGTCAGGTAAAATCCTGAGCTTGCGAAGGATGAGCGGATTTACGCTGAGTTGAACGGTTTTTACTCGACAGATCAATGCTGACTGAGTACTAGATGACATTCGGCATGTGCGTAGTGTTATGCTTTTTACAATCAGCATGACCGTGACATACATGAGGAAATGTGTATGGGGTTAGCATTACATGTTGCCCCATCCGAAACGTTTTTAAATACAACTGCTTTGCTCATGCATCGTAAAAACGTTAGGGACGGAGTTGCATCCCGTCCCGCTTGGCGGTGGTTAAATCTTAAATCCCTCACCTTCTGAGAAATCGGGAGTGTCGGACATAAAAAGCATGCCCGACCGCAGATCCAATTAAAACTCCACCTTAACCGAGCCCATGAACGTGCGCGGCGAACCGGGGTTTATGAAAGTGTTGCTATTACTGGTGGACACGTAATATTGATGATCCAATAAGTTCTCCACATTAAATTGCAGCGTGGTTTTTGCTTTCGCTATCGGTAGCTTGTATTTGACCAACGCGTCTAACCTGCCATAACCCGGCAATTCAAACGTGTTGGCGGCGTCGCCCTCTCTCTGACTCTGAAAATAAACGCCGGCCCCCATACTCAAGCCCCGCACAGCCGCCTGTTG
>NZ_JAZGVT010000053.1:0-94556 GCF_036440755.1 Methylobacter sp. Wu8
TAATTTAGGCAATTACCATGAAGAGCATGAAGACTTAAACCTTTCATGCCGCTTCATGTCCTTCATGGTTAAAAAATGAAAAATAAAACTTGCTCAAGTTATTTCATGCACGTTCCTAAGGAAGCGCTGATTAAGTCCTTCGACAGGCTCAGGACGAACGGTAAATTGTTGATTCCGTTCGTGGTGAGCTTGTCGAACCATGAGCGGAATCGATTTGTTCAGCGCTTCCCTAAGCAACGCCTTGCGTTTCGAACAAGGGCGACATGCCCCATTAAATCTGTTTAGAGAACTACCTTATGGATACAAACCTTACACTTTTTTTCTTGTATTTGGTTGCAGTTATTTGTGTTACCGGCGTCGCGCTGACCGAACGATCAACGCCGATAAGCGTCAAAGAAGTTTACATGTTTTCAGGAACACTCGCCCTGATAGGATGCATCAGCGAGGTGGCTATCAATAACTTCTATAGAGCCGCTTTCGACTCGTCTCTTTGGACATACCAGGTAGCGCCCGTACATCATGGCGATACCTCGATTTTTGCGTTTTTTCAGTGGTCACTTTACGGTTATCACCTTTATTTTGTCCGAAAAAAGCTTCAGTCTTATAAAATTAAATATGAGGAATATATTTTTGCTGTTTTTCTCGCGATAGAAGCGTTGTTGCTTGAAATATTCGTCAATATTTCAAGCAATTACTTCCTTAACACGTTCATATTTTATTATGTCCCTGGAGATATGGGGCATTTCACCACTGTTTTTGTATTCCCTTTTTATCTTCTGGGCGGGGCCATATTGATCGGGATTTTTAATCGATTTTTGAAAGACCCGATGTTTTTCGGCACGTTGAGTTTTTCAGTGGCTTTTATTTTTGTGTTTTTAACGTAATTGAAACGAACGTCCGATGTCCAAAGCTGTAGTCCTGTAGGACGCAATAACTTCAGCGTATTGCGTCCTACGCCTTTACTACTGCCACTTCATAACCGGCACCGATGAAATAGAGTTCTTTGGGGACCCCTCAATCACCTTGTCGCTGTATGCCAGATAGACCAGAACATTGTGTTTTTTATCGTAGAAACGCACGACTTGCAGCGTCTTAAAAACCAGCGACAGGTTTTCCTTAAATACCACATCGCCATTTTTCAATTTATCCAGTTTGCCCGTATCGATTGGACCTATTTGCCGGCATGCAATCGATGCTTCCGATGGATCTTCAGCCAGACCCACCGCGCCTTTCATTCCGCCTGTTTTAGCGCGCGATACATGACAGGCCACACCCGGAACATCGGGATCGTCGAAGGCTTCGATCACAATTTTATGATTGGCCCCCAGCAGTTTGAATGTCGTGGTTACATCACCGATTTCTTCGGCTGACGCAGTCAAGGCTAAGGTGCCGAGAACTATTGTTACGGCAAGCAGGATTTGTTTTTTCATAGTTTATCCACAAAGTTAAAAGGTAAAGTTGATTGGTTGCGCGATCAATGATCTGTTTTCAAAACCGGCACAGCCGCCAGCAGCTTTTGGGTATAAGCCTGTTTCGGCCGGGTCAAGACATCGGCCACGCTGCCCTGCTCTACGATCTTGCCCCGGTACATCACCGCCACGTCATCGGCGATTTCCGCGACGACGGCAAGATCGTGGGTGATGAACAAATAGCTGACGCCCTTTTCCCGCTGCAAGGTTTTGAGCAATTGGATAATCTGCGCCTGCACCGACACATCCAGCGCGCTAGTCGGCTCGTCGCAGACGATCAGCTTGGGATCGACCGCCAAGGCGCGGGCAATGCAGATACGCTGGCGCTGGCCGCCGGAAAATTCATGCGGATAACGTAGCGCCGAATCCTCGGGCAAACCGACTTGCTGCAACAGTTGCCGGACCCTGGCCTTGCGTTGCTCTGAACTCACCTCGGGATGCAAGGCCCTGATGCCTTCTGCGATGATGTCGCCGACCAGCATGCGCGGGTTCATCGACGAAAACGGGTCCTGGAACACGATCTGGATATTGGCGCGCTGTCGCCGCAACGCTTCGCCGCTCAAGGCATTCAACTCGACGCCGTTGATCACGACTCGTCCGCTGCCTGGGATCAGGTTTAACAAGCTCTTGCCCAGGGTGGTTTTACCACAGCCGGATTCGCCGACCAGCGCCAGGGTTTTACCTTGCTGGATGTCGAAACTGACGCCGTCGACCGCCCGCACATAATCGACAACCCGCTTGAATAGGCCTTTCCGTATCGGGTAATGGCAATAAAAATCGCTGACCTGGAGTAACGGAGGTTTTTCCTCGACGCTGTGCATCAGGCAGCTTTGCATCGACGGCAGCGCGTTAAGCAGCTTGCGGGTGTAAGGGTGTTTGGGCCGGTTGAAGAACTCGGAGGTTAAACCGGTTTCGACGATTTTACCCTGCTGCATAACCGCAACCCGGTCCGCGATGGTGGACACCAGCGCCAAGTCGTGGCTGATCAGCCACAAGGCCATGCCGGTCTGTTGCTGGATGTTTTTCAGCAACGCCAGGATTTGCGCCTGGATGGTCACGTCCAGCGATGTAGTCGGCTCATCGGCGATTAACAAATCCGGCTGTCCCGCCAACGCGATCGCAATCATGACCCGTTGCCGCTGGCCGCCGGAAAGTTGATGCGGATAGTCGTTAATGCGTTGCTGAGGCTCGGGCAGTTCAACCTGCTGCAATAATTCCAGCGCCCGTTGTTTTACTGCGTCCCTAGGCAGGTTGAAATGCAGCTTGATGACTTCCTCGATCTGGCTGCCGATGGTCATCACCGGGTTCAGCGAGGACATCGGGTCCTGGAAAATAAAGCCGATGCGACGGCCGCGAATTTTGCACAGCTCGAATTCAGAGCGGCCCAGTAAATTATCGCCGTGCAAACTAATCGCTTCGGCGTTAAGCCTTGCATTGTTCGGCAATAACCTGAGCACCGACAAGGCGGTGATCGATTTGCCTGAACCGGACTCGCCAACCAATGCGAAGGTTTCGCCCGCATGGATTTCAAAACTGATGTCGTCGACGACCGTCTGCTTATGGTTGAAGGTGACGTTAAGATGATCGACGACCAATAGAGGATTATTCATTGCCGCTCCGTCTCGGGTCGAACGCATCCTGCACCACGTCGGCAAACAGATTGGCTGCCAGCACCAGCGCAAACATAAACACAAAGGCGGCCGTCAGCGACCACCACACGATAGGCTCACGCGCCATTTCCAGCCTTGCGCCGTTAATCATATTGCCCCAGCTGTAACTGGTCGGATCGACGCCGATATTGATATACGACAACACCGCTTCGGCCAGCACCAGAGAACTGAAATCCAGCACCACCGAGATCAGCACGATGTGCATCACGTTAGGCAGGATATGGCGCAGTAAAATCGCACCTTGCTTGACGCCCAAGGCCGAGGCGGCCTGGACGTATTCCATTTCCCTGAGCTTGAGGGTTTCCGCCCTGAGCAACCGGCACAAGCCTGTCCAACTGGTCACGCCGAGTATCATGCACAGGAACAATAAACGCGTATCGGCCCTGACGATAACGCTGGTAAAGTCCGACTCATGGCTGGCCATGTATACCTGCACCATCAGGATCGAAGCGGCGATCAGCAATACGCCGGGGATGGAATTGAGCGTGGTGTAGATGTATTGGATCACATCGTCCACCCAGCCGCGAAAAAATCCGGCCAGGATGCCGAAGATGATCGCCATCGGCAGCATGATTAACGTGGTTAACGTGCCGATGACCAGCCCGGTGCGGATGCTTTTTACGGCTTGATAAAACACGTCTTCTCCGACTTTGTCGGTGCCGAACACATGGTAATAAGGGGATAGATAAATTAAAGCATAACTAAACGATACGATCACAAATACGACAGCCAAAACCGTTTTCGCCGTTGAGCTGAGCATCAAGCGTTTATGTTGCTCAGCTAATAACCCCCACATCAGCAACATAAAAAAAACAATCAGGCTCGCGCCTTGAGCTAGGCCGTAAAGTGCTTTTTGTAAAATATCGGGGATTTTTTCCATCTCGGGATTATTCAAATGCCTGCCGCCGAACTCCAGGCGCGGATAGCCCCATTGCATGGAGCCGTCCGGCATCGCGATCATTTCCTTACTGTACAGCTTAGTCGCAAAAGGCGCGGAATAGGTTTTTTCGCCATGTTCCCGTAGCGGCGTCGCCCAATAGTCCAGCAGGCTGATAATCTCGTTTTTTGTGTCATCGGTGGGCTTAAAATGCACGGAATCGAGCAAACCGATCAATACAAAAAACAGCAGCACTACCAGCGACACCATGCCGATTTTGCTGCGGCCAATCTGTTGCAGCGGGCGCTTGATGTGTTCTTTGCCACGCAGGTGCAAGCCCAGCGCCAATATCACAACAATCAGCAAATAGATCAGCGCGTCTGTCCACAATACTACCATTACGATAACCTCACGCGCGGGTCAACCAGGGTATAGGAAATGTCGGTCAACAACAGCCCGATCACATAGAGCACCGAACCTAAGAAAACCATCGCGCGAACGATCGCAAAATCCTGACTGTTGATCGCGTCTATGGTGTAACTGCCCAAACCGGGGATGCTGAAAAACGATTCCATGATCAGGCTGCCCATGAACAACAGCGGCAACACCACCACGACGCCGGTCAAAATGGGAATCATCGCATTGGGCAATACATGCCGGAACAGGGTTTGGGTTTCGCTCAGGCCCTTGGCCCTTGCGGTGCGCACATAGTCTTTTCCGACTTCTTCCAAAAACAGCGTTCTATACCAACGCGTACCCGAACCTATGCCTGAAAACACGCCGATCAGCACCGGCAAAATCAGGAATTTAACCGCCGCCATGCCGTCGTCGTAGCCGGAAATAGGCACCAGCCTTAAGACTTTGCCGATGAAAAACTGGCCGCCGATAATGTAAAACAGCGAGGAAATCGACATCAAAATCACGCACAACACGATGCCCGTATGTTCCAGCGCCGCGCCGGCTCCCGACCGGCCTGCGGCATACACACCATCCTTGGAGACATAACTGTTGCGGAACAACACCATCATCAGCGCAAAACAAATATTCACCAGCAAGCCGATCATTAATGTCGGCAAGGCTACGGCAAGACTGGGCCAGGCGCGTTCTTTAATGTCCGCGCCGATATTCCGGCCGCTATCGGACACGCCGAAACGGAACAAAAACAAGCCGACCGATTTTTGGTAAAAAACGGTGTCGGTTATTTTCCCCCCGCCTTGCGCGGAATCATTCCAGAGCAGCGGCACATCGTAGCCGTGTTGCTGTTTCCAGTTGGCGATGGCTTGTTCGGTAACGTGCTTTTGCCCCAGCTGCATACGCGCCATATCGTCCGGGCTGTTGACGACGAAGAACAGGACGAAGGTTAAAATATTGACGCCCATCAACAGCGGTAAGCTGTATAAAAGCCGACGGATAATATATTGGGTCATTGCACGGTCTCCTTGACGCGGCGGCGGTAAGCATTAACCGCCGGAATCAACATCAGTACAAACACCGCGCCGCCGAGCACCAAAGGCCAAAATACCGGTTGGTTCCATTGCCGTCTTTTTTCAGCTCGGGCGGCCATATCGATGCGGGTATATTTAAGCTGGTTGTTCGCCATCAGGTTCGGTTTGAGGTTTTTATACCAGCCGTGAAACAGTGAAAAATTCTTCGGATGAAAGCCGAAAATCCACGGCGCGTCACGGCGCACGATCTCCTGCATTTGCTGAATAACCCGGTAACGTTGCTCGCCGTTATCCATATTACGCATTTGCTCGAATAAACGGTCGAATTCGGGATTATGGTAATTTGCGGCGTTTTCGCCGCCATATTGCACTTTGGAATTCGGACCGTACAGCAGGAAAAAGAAATTCTCGGGATCGGGATAATCGGCATTCCAGCCCCAGAAAAACAACTGGGCGTTGCCGTTGCGCATTTTTTCCTGGAAACGATTGTAGTCGGTAGCGCGTATCACCAGTTTTATACCCAGTTTTTCAAATTGCTTGCGATACCAGTTCATCCTGGGGCGGTCGTCAACGCTGGTGGCCGTGGTATCGAAATACAAAATCAGCGCTTCTTTGGTTTTGGGATCTATGCCGCCTGCATAACCGGCTTCGGTCATCAGTTGCCGCGCGGCATCGATTTTTTTACGCTGAGCTTTACCTACAGGATGTAGGTAAGGGGCGTGAGCAGGAGCGGAAGCTTTGTCATTCAGACTATCGTAAACATAGGGATTGAAGCCGCTTTTATCATCAACCCCGTAGATGCCGGGCGGCAAAACGCCTTGCGCCGCAACGCCGCGCCCGTTCATGAAAATGGAGATAAACTCTTCATAGTCGACCGCAATGGAGATAGCCTGCCGCAACTTTCGAGCCTGCTCGGACGCTCCGCCTACGGTCGCGTCCAGCATATTAAAGCCCATGTAAAAACTGGTGGTCGTCACTGAAGTTTGCAACTGGATGCCCTTTTCCAACAAGGAAGGCGTCAGCGCCACGCCGCCGCTGCCGGTAAATTGTATGGCTTGGTCGAAACTGTCCGAGGCGATGCCCGAGGCATCGTAATAGCCTTGCAGGAATTTTGTCCAGTAGGGGATGGTTTCTTTTTCCAGCATGAAAACCACTTTATCGATAAACGGCAGCTGTTTTCCGGCGTCGGCCAGCAGGCCTTTTTGCCGGTCGTCAGGCTCGCCTTCGCTCGGATAGGTTTCAACATGAAACAGCGGATTTTTCAGCAGGATCATGCGTCGGTTCGGGTTATTCTCCGCCAACAGGTAAGGCCCGGTGCCTATCGGGAACCAGTCCAGGGTAATGTTTTTGTCGGCAAGTCCCGGCTGATCGTAAAACACATCCGCTTCCCACGGCATCGGCGAGAAAAACGGCATGGCCAGCCAGTAGATAAATTGCGGATATTTGCCTTTAATGCGGATGCGGTACTGGTAAGGGCTGAGCGCTGTTGCGCCTTCTATCGCCAGGTCCCTGATCGCCGTCTTGGGCTTGTCTTTGACCTGTTTGGAAAAATCGTCAAAGCCGACGATATAATTCTTCATGATTTCGGCTATCGGCGACTGAATTTTGGGATGCGCCAAACGCTTGATTTGGTAGACATAATCCTCGGCAGTCAATTCGCGCGAACCGGTCGCGTTAAAGTCATTAAGCGACGTAGCTGCCTCGATTTGCGCTGCGCTTAACCGGTGATATTCATAATTGCCCTGAGGATTTTTAGCCAGCGCCGGGTGCGGCTGGTAGCGAATACCGGATTGAATATCAATAATATAATCGGTAAACCCAATATCGCGGTCATTTGCACCCTGCTCCAGCTTTTCGCCTTTGGGGTTCAGATAAATAACTTCCGGCATACGGACGGCGGTTAGCGGCACCACTTGATAAGGCCGCTTCAGATAATGATATTGAAACGGCGGTTCGTAAATCTGCGAGATAAAGGCATATTCGTTGGAACTGTAGGCGACAGCCGGATCCATGTGCTTGGGTCGCTCCGAAAACGATTCGTACAAAACCGCTTGCCCGCTCTCGTCTTCGGTATAGGGATTGTTCAGTTGCGCCGATGCCGCACACGAAAACGTCGCGGCCAAAAACATGGCCGTCAATATCGGAACTAACGCACGAGCTTTGAAGGTTTGCATCTTCATGGACAAAAGACTGGACATCAATATAAGGGTCATAGATACTTGAAACTCTATTGTAACAACAAAAACATGGGGAGATGATAATGGGTTTTATGCAGGGCAAACGTGTCTTGATTGTAGGCTTAGCCAGTAACCGTTCAATTGCATGGGGCATTGCCCAAGCCATGCACCGCGAAGGAGCTGAATTGGCCTTTACCTTTCAAAATGAAAAACTGCAAAGTCGCGTCGAAGAAATGGCAGGGCAATGTGATTCCAACATTACCATTGAATGCGATGTCAGCATTGATGAGCATATCGACAATGTCTTTAAAAAACTGGGCGAGCATTGGGACGGCCTGGATTGCATCGTGCACTCGGTCGCTTACGCACCCCGCGACGCGCTGAACGGCGATTATGTTGATGTCACCACCCGCGAAAACTTTAAAATCGCTCATGATGTGAGTTCTTACAGCTTTACTGCATTGGCAAAAGCCGGACGCGCAATGATGGCGGGCCGCAACGGCTCACTGTTAACCCTGTCTTACTTAGGCGCCGACCGGGCGATCCCTAATTACAACGTAATGGGTGTCGCCAAAGCCAGCCTGGAAGCCAATGTCCGCTATATGGCTGTTGCGTTAGGCGCGGAAGGTACGCGCGTTAATGCGATTTCCGCCGGCCCGATCAGAACGCTTGCCGCCTCGGGTATTAATGATTTTAAATCCATGCTCAGCAAAGCGGCCGATACCGCGCCTTTAAAGAGAAACGTCAGCATTGAAGAAGTCGGCAACGCGGCGGCTTTCATGTGTTCCGACCTGGCTTCGGGTATTACCGGCGAAATTACTTTTGTCGATTGCGGCTATAATATTGCCGGCTTAGCAGCGTCTTAAAAGCAAAAATCTTGACGCAAAAAAGGGAGCTTAAAGCTCCCTTTTTTATTTCCGGCTCGGTAGTATCCAACCCCATCACTCAACTATGTGATGGGCTCCGCTCTACCGCTTCACCGATATATCGGCATCGGCCTGCAAGCTGTTTATCAACGCATTAAACTCAGTCTGCCCGAAAGCCTTGGCAATATTCTTCGTCGCCAG
This sequence comes from Methylobacter sp. Wu8, assembly GCF_036440755.1. Classification (NCBI taxonomy): domain Bacteria; kingdom Pseudomonadati; phylum Pseudomonadota; class Gammaproteobacteria; order Methylococcales; family Methylococcaceae; genus Methylobacter; species Methylobacter sp. Wu8. Next base: position 8,706 of record NZ_JAZGVT010000053.1, read on the forward strand.
TTCCAGCTGCTTTTTATCGTCTTCAGTCATTACGCCTTCCTTTACTTTCGACAAACTCACAACCGCTTGTTCTCCGGCGGGTAATTCAGCAATAAAAACAGTGGATTTTCCGCCCACTGGTTTAGCCGCCCTAAAAATCGCATCACTCAGCACCAATGGCAAACCATCTTTGCTGCGTGTTAAACCCGCCACTGTTTTAACTTGCAGCTTGTTCTCAGCCGCTACAGCCTGAATAGAATCGCCCGCCTGTAATTTAGCCTTGATCTTTTTAGCTGTTTCAGCAGCCTGCCGCCTGGCTTTATCGGACTGTAATACCGCAACTATCTCCGGCTTAACATCTTTTTGCTCACGCGCAGCCGCCGCTTTGTGTTCCAACAGCCGCAACACAACCAGGCTGTCGGTTCCCAATTCTATCGGTGCGCTATTGTTACCATGCAGAACTTCTTCAGTGAAGGCTGCACTCCGAACTTTCTCTTCAGCGGCAATGCTCTCGCCCTTGTCTTTGGTGAATAAGGCCGATTTCTTAATGGTGACGCCTAAAGCGTCTGCAACTGTTTTCAGGTTGTCGGGATTTTCATAACTCATTTCGGTCAAGGTTTCACCCGCCTCATAAAAGGCATTTTCCGCTTGGGCTTTCTGATAAGCCTTGGCCACTTCGTTTTTCACTGAATCGAACGGTTTGACTTCTCCCGGCGCCAACTCGGTTACTTTAATCAGATGATAACCGAATGCCGACTTAACGGGGTTTGAAACTTCACCCAGCTTTAGAGCGCTCGCCGCATCCTCAAATGATTTTTCCATGACGCCGACATTAAACAGGCCTAAATCCCCGCCTGTTTTAGCGGTTAACTTATCGTCGGAAACTTCCGCCGCAACAGCCGCAAAATCTTTATTAGCCAATTCTTTTTTTGCGTTCAAGGCTTTTTCCAAAGCCGTTTTCTCGTCGGTTTTGTCATTAATTGCAAACAGGATATGACTGATTTTCCTTCGTTCTGCGGTAGTGTATTGATCTTTTTGCTCCTCATAATAAGCTTTCAATTTGTCATCAGTTACCGCTATCGTCTTGGCTATATCTTCAAGCGATAATTCTATGTATTCTATAGAGATTTGCTCAGGCGTTTGATAGGCATCCTGATGCTGTTGATAATAGGCTGTGATTTCTTCCTCTGTGGGTTGCTCTGCCGTTTTTTGCACCGCAACAGTGACATAATCTACATCACGTTGCTGATTCTGGATTTTGAAAAAACTTTCCACATCATATTTCGTTGCAAAACTGCTATCTATAATGCTGCGCTGAAACTGCTCCATGATCAGTGCGCTCTTGATCCTGTTTACAAATTCCGCTGAGGACATTTTTTGTAAATTAAGCATTGTTTTATACCGCTTGTCATCAAACTTACCATCTACCTGAAAATAAGGCAGCGATTGTATAAATTCGCGCGCGGTATCATCCGTTGTAACCAAGCCTTTGGCATGCACATATTGCAATAAAACTTCATCCTTTATCAGCTTCTCCAACGCCTGCGCCTTCAAGCTTTGTTCGTCAATGGTCATCCCTTGAAGATTCTGGCTATACTGCTCATAAGCCTTGTTAACATCGCGCTGAAAAAAATCCTTATCGCCTACGGAAGCGACAGGTGCTTCTTTTCCGGTATCCAAATAGTTCTGAATCCCCCATAAAGCAAAGGGCACACAAATTACTATCAAAATACCCCATGCAAAAGCACCTTGTGCTTTTTCTCTAATTTTTGTCAGCATATGCTCTGTCCTAAAGAAACAACTTAATTTTAATCAAAAAAAAAGCCCCGAACCAATCGATCCGGGGCTTTTTTGATTTTGGCGGAGTGGACGGGGCTCGAACCCGCGACCACCGGCGTGACAGGCCGGTATTCTAACCAACTGAACTACCACTCCAAAGTCTGGTGGGTGCTGAGGGGTTCGAACCCCCGACCCTCGCCTTGTAAGGGCGATGCTCTCCCAGCTGAGCTAAGCACCCGACTAAAGAAATCCTAGTTTACAGCATCTTTTAAAGATTTACCAGCTTTAAATGAAGGAATTTTTGCAGCCTTAATAGTAATCTCAGCCCCAGTCTGTGGATTACGTCCTTTGCGCTCCGCTCTTTCTTTTACAGCGTATGTTCCAAATCCAACTAAAGCAACTGAATCACCGTTGCTTAAGGCTTTTGTAACTGCACCAATAAAGCCATCTAATGCACGACCCGCATCCGCTTTAGTTAATTCAGCAGATTCTGCTATAGCGTCAATAAGTTCCGATTTATTCATTATTCCCCCTTAGGAAGTCATTTTTTAAAGTTATATTCTAAAAGCTCAGCGTGATAATTCTTGATGCCCCATCCTCGGCAGCACAAAAAACACCGGTATTTATAACAACTGGGCTTGCGCAGTGTCAAGCATTACCACCCCGGAAGCCCTGATTTTTGCGGTTTTGCCAATTCCTTAACAAAACTTAGCATTAGTCAATGTGCTGTTAAACCCTGTTTTATTATTTTAACTGCGTCAGCTTCATTTTTTCCTTGCTCTTCCGCTTCTATCTTTTCAACAGGCATGGGCATATATTGCAAAGCGACTTCCAATACCTCGTCAATCCAATGGACGGGTTTGATCTTAAGATTTTGCTTGATATTTTCCGGTATCTCTGCCAAATCTTTTTCATTCTCAGCTGGAATCAAAACTGTTGTTATCCCTCCGCGGTGAGCCGCCAGGAGTTTTTCTTTCAATCCCCCGATAGGCAACACCTCTCCTCGCAAGGTAATTTCACCTGTCATAGCTACACAGGCGCGAACAGGTATTTTGGTCAAAGCTGAGATGATAGCGGTACACATACCCACCCCGGCACTCGGACCATCTTTGGGAGTCGCGCCTTCCGGCACATGGATATGTATATCATTTTTCTGAAACAGCTCATTATCAATACCCAGGATTTCCGACCGGCTCCTGACCACCGTCATCGCGGCTTCAATTGACTCTTTCATGACATCACCGAGCTTACCGGTTGCCGAATGCTTGCCTTTTCCCGGAATTACCGCTGTCTCAATAGTCAGCAATTCGCCCCCCACTTCGGTCCAGGCCAAACCGGTCACTTGTCCAATCTGATCTTTCTCTTCAGCCAAACCGTAATGAAAACGCCTAACCCCTAGATATTTATCCAAATTTCCCGAATTAACCACAACTTTGCTTTTTCTTGGCTTTAACAGCAAATCCTTAACCACTTTACGGCAAATTTTCGAGATTTCACGCTCAAGACTCCGCACCCCCGCTTCCCGAGAGTAATAACGGATCATATCCCTGACAGCCTCTTCCGTGATCTGAATGTCCCGATCCTTAAGACCGTTATTATTAACTTGCTTCGGGATCAAATACCGGATTGCGATATTGATTTTTTCGTCTTCCGTATAACCGGCAATGCGTATAACTTCCATTCTGTCCAGCAGCGCCGGAGGTATATTCATAGTATTGGCAGTCGCAACAAACATCACATCCGACAAATCGAAATCCACTTCCAGATAATGATCTGAAAAAGTGTGATTCTGCTCGGGATCCAGCACCTCTAATAAAGCCGACGCCGGATCTCCCCGAAAATCGGCCGCCATTTTATCGATTTCATCGAGCAAAAACATAGGGTTCCGCGTTTTCACTTTGGACAGATTCTGCAAAATTTTACCCGGCATAGAACCTATATAAGTTCGACGATGCCCGCGGATTTCAGCCTCATCGCGCACGCCGCCCAGAGCCATACGCACATATTTGCGATTGGTTGCCCTGGCAATGGACTCACCCAACGAGGTTTTACCTACACCCGGAGGTCCCACCAAACACAAAATAGGCCCTTTGAGCTGCTTCACCCGTTGCTGAACGGCAAGATATTCAAGAATACGCTCTTTAACTTTCTCCAACCCGTAATGCTCGGCCTCCAAAACCTGCTCGGCAAGCTTTAAATCATGACGTACTTTGGTTTTTTTCTTCCAGGGTACATTGACCATCCAGTCAATATAATTGCGCACCACGGTTGCCTCGGCTGACATAGGCGACATCTGCTTAAGCTTGTTAAGCTCTGCATCCGCTTTTGCCCGGGCTTCTTTAGACATACCGGCGCTCTCAATTTTCTTCGCCAGCTCTTCAATTTCATTGGGTACATCATCCATGTCCCCCAATTCTTTTTGAATCGCCTTCATCTGTTCATTCAGATAGTATTCCCTTTGGTTCTTCTCCATTTGCTGCTTAACGCGCACCCGGATTCTTTTCTCCATCTCCAGAAGGTCAACCTCCCCTTCCATTAAGGTCATTAAATCTTCCAACCGCTTTTCAATGTCTGCTGTTTCAAGAATAGCCTGCTTTTCATTAACCTTTAAAGTCATATGAGCCGCCATCGTATCGGCAAGACGGCTTGGATCGTCAATACCGGACAATGAATTCAAGACTTCCGGCGGAATCTTATTATTCAGCTTAACGTATTGATCGAACGAATTAATCACCGTCCGCTGTAACACATCCTGCTCTTGCTCAGTGAGTTTTAAAATATCGTGAATTTCCGTCACCTCGGCAGAAAAATAATCCCCCGTTTCTTTGTAACGCAACACTTTGCTGCGCTGAATCCCTTCAACCAAAACCTTGACAGTTCCATCAGGTAATTTCAGCATCTGTAAGATATTAGCCAGGGTGCCGATCTCATAAAGATCAGCAATATCCGGCTCATCGACTTCAGCCTCTTTTTGCGCGACCAATAAAATCTGTTTATTGTCTTTCATGGCGGCATCTAAAGCATCAATCGACCTTTCCCTACCGACAAACAAGGGAATGACCATATGCGGATAAACGACCACATCTCTGAGCGGCAAAACCGGAATCAGTACATTTATTTGTTGTAACTCTGTCATTTTGTGCGTTTCCATAAATGGAACCTTACCAATTTTTCTTAGAAAGAGAAATTATGGGGATGTTAATTTAAATAGCAAGCTTGCCGGCTCAAAATAGTATTTTTTAAACTATCTACTGCATAAAAAAAGGGAGCTTTAAAATAAAGACTCCCTTTTTATCAACCGGCAAAAATTTCTTTTAAGATTCGGCAGAAGCTTTTTTCTTTTCGGCTTCATAAACCAGAATAGGTTCCGATTCACCTAAAATGACACTGCCATCGACAACAACCTTGCAAATATTATCCGCAGACGGCAACTCATACATGGTGTTCAACAGGACATTTTCAACAATCGTCCTTAATCCTCTCGCGCCGGTTTTTCTTTCCATGGCTTTACGGGCGATTGCAACCAAGGAATCATCGCGAAACTCCAGCTCGGCGCCTTCCATCTCAAATAAGTGCTTGTATTGTTTGATTAGTGCATTTTTGGGCTCAGTTAGTATCTGCACTAAAGCTTTCTCGTCCAGTTCCTCTAATGTAGCAACAACCGGCAGACGGCCAACGAATTCAGGAATCAAACCATATTTAATCAGATCCTCAGCTTCGACTTCGGCAAACAGCTGACCAATATTTTTAGACTCGTCTTTGGTCTTTATTTCGGCTGCGAAACCAATCCCGCCTTTCTCGGAACGATCCTTAATAACCCGATCCAAACCGGCAAAAGCGCCTCCGACTATAAACAGGATATTAGCCGTATTAACTTGCAAAAACTCCTGTTGCGGGTGCTTGCGTCCACCTTGAGGCGGAACCGAAGCGATGGTGCCTTCAATCAGCTTCAACAAAGCCTGCTGCACACCCTCGCCTGAAACATCGCGGGTAATCGACGGATTATCGGATTTTCTGGAAATCTTATCGATCTCATCGATATAAACGATGCCGGTTTCCGCTTTTTCTACATCATAATCACATTTCTGTAGAATCTTCTGAATAATGTTTTCTACGTCCTCACCTACATAACCGGCTTCTGTCAACGTAGTTGCATCGGCGATAGTAAACGGCACGTCCAGTAAACGCGCCAAGGTCTCAGCCAGCAAGGTTTTCCCTGAACCGGTAGGCCCAATCAACAAAATATTACTTTTTGCTAATTCAACCGCATCTTTTTTAGACTTACTGCGCAGCCGCTTATAATGATTATAAACAGCCACCGCCAAAATCTTTTTCGCATTTTCCTGACCGATAACGTAATTATCAAGTTCTTCTTTTATCTCTTTCGGCTTGGGCAATTCACCGCCGCTAAAAGAAGATGAATCATCCTGTAATTCGTCTTTGATAATATCATTACAAAGATCCACACATTCATCACAGACATAAACTGACGGCCCTGCAATAAGCTTTCTGACCTCATGCTGACTTTTACCGCAAAAAGAACAATAAAGCAGTTTATCGTCGTCTTTGCTGTTTTTGTCATTACTCATAAATTAGGCTCCCGCAAACATCCGGAGATGATGTTTTTATTTTCGATAGGGCGAAGAATAGATCGAAATACAAAAAAATTCCAACCATTATTTATTCGCAATCGCTGCTCGGCTCGACAATACTTGATCAATCAGACCGTAACTAACCGCATCGTTTGCACTCAAGAAGTTGTCTCTGTCAGTATCTTGCTGAACCTTTTCTATCGGCTGCCCAGTATGATCAGAAAGAATTTTATTCAGCTTTTCCCTGATCGACAGGATTTCTCTGGCATGAATATCAATATCCGAAGCTTGGCCCTGAAAGCCACCCAATGGCTGATGAATCATCATTCTGGAGTGAGGCAAGCAATAACGTTTGCCTTTGGCTCCGCCAGTCAACAGCAAGGCCCCCATACTTGCGGCTTGGCCGATACACATGGTGCTGACATCGGGCTTAATGAACTGCATGGTGTCATAGATCGACATACCCGCCGTCACCGAACCGCCTGGCGAATTAATATATAAATGAATATCCTTATCGGGGTTTTCCGATTCCAGAAAAAGCAACTGGGCAACAACCAGATTAGCCATGTAATCTTCAACCTGCCCTACCAGAAAGATCACCCGCTCTTTTAATAATCTCGAATAAATATCGAAAGAACGCTCGCCCCGAGCAGTTTGCTCGATAACGATAGGAACCAAGCCACCCGCTGCCTCTGGAGCCATCATTTGATTTCTTATGTACTGGTTATACATTTAAACCCCTTACCCTTGCTTGTTCATAGCATCGCTAAAACTTATAGTCTCGTCAGTCACTTTTGCTTGAGCAACCAGCCAGTCAATGGTCTGATTTTCCAAAACCATCTGCCGCACATCGTTCAAGCGGTTTTCATCGGAATAATACCATTCAACCACGTCTTTGGGACGCTCATAGCTTTTCGCCATGTCTTCAATAGTAGAGCGTACCTTATTGTCGTCCACCTTAATACCATTTTCATGAATAATTTCACTTAAGATCAAACCCAACGCAACACGACGTTTTGCCTGTTCTTCAAAAGCATCTCTGGGCAACTTCAAATCTTCCAGCTTCATTTTCTGTCTTTTGGCGGTTTCGATGTATGGCTTCATCATACTTTCGACTTCCTGGTCAACCAGTGTATTTGGAACACTGATCTGAATCTTTTCAGCTAACGCATTCATCACTGCGTTTTTCAGCTTGTTGCGCAACGCCTGCTCAAGCTCATTTTCCAGATTGCTTTTGATATCTTCACGGAAAGCATCCACTGAACCATCAATACCATACGCTTTAATAAAAGCATCATCGATTTCAGGCAGCACAGGCTCTTCAACACTAATCACTTCAACTTCAAACTCAGCCACTTTACCGGCCAATTTTTCATTGCCATATTCTTCAGGAAAAGACACCTCAAAGGTTTTCTTCTCACCAACGCTGAGACCAACCAGATTTTCTTCAAACCCCGGAATCATTTGTTTCGCGCCGATTTCAACTGAATAATTTTCTACCTTTCCATCGGTAAAGTTCTCACCCTCGGAAACGCCGGAAAAACTAATCGTCACGCGATCAGGTTCCTGGGATGCGCGCTCGACCGTAGCCCAGCTTTTCTTTTGCGCTCTTAGTTTCTCAATCATGCCGTCCACATCGACATCTTGAACGGTCGCAACAGGACGCACCACTTCAATTTGATCAATGCCTTCCAGTGAGATTTCAGGGTAAACTTCAAACTCGGCAGTATATTTGAAACCATCAGATTCATCTGATGACTGAATATGCGGATAACCTGCAGGTCTTAAATCCTGTTCCTTTAATGCTTCAAAATAAGTAGTCTCAACCAGATCTCCAGCTATTTCACCACGAACCCGGTCTCCATACATTTTCTTGATAACATGCTGGGGCGCTTTACCCGGCCGAAAGCCATCAATTTTAACTTCGCGCGCTAACGATTTTAAACGTGCCGCCATTTTTTCCTGAACAACTTCCTCAGGCACGCTAACAGTCATTTTTCTGCTTAATTCTGATGTCTTTTCGACAGAAACTTGCATTTCTTTACCTCAATTAAATTTAAAATAAGATTTTTTATAGAATACCGGTAGACGGCTTAAAAGAACTGAAAAGTTAGCGATGAGGGCTGACTCTTATGAATTGGGTGGTGCGAATGGAGAGACTCGAACTCTCACAGGATAACCTACTGGAACCTAAATCCAGCGCGTCTACCAGTTCCGCCACATTCGCACTTTAAATGAACTTGTAATTGTACCTGGAATCATCCGAAGACGACAAGCTATAAATTAAAGCATTTATTCTACATAACCGTTCGTCGCTCAAAGAAATACCCCATTTCTCACAGTTCCATCCTAAAATTACGATTCTATCGTTGCATATTCCCCATATAGATGTAGTATTAGCCTGATGCCAATTCAATGTATTAGGGGGTACGACATGAACATTACACCAACGACCAGCGCAATGAATCTACTCAACACAGCCCAGCATAAATCAGCGGATGCCGCCCAAGTAATCGCTAAATTGCCCATACAAAACGATGAAGTCGGCAGTCCAGAGTTCAATTCCGGCGATATTATCAAACCGGTACTCAGCTTAAAAGAAGCCGAACTGGAAACCTCCGCCGCAGTTAAATTACTCGAAGCCGATAAAAAAACACTTGGATCCCTACTGGATATCAAAAGTTAACACATCGCTCAGCCAGACACTAAGACCTCAAAACCAAAAAGCCTGATTTCATCAGCAAAAGCATTCAACACTGCTACCGACAACTTCTCCAGCCGACTGGATTCAGGCTGGAGAGACGGCCTTGCTATCGTATACAACATCACCCCCTTCAGCACACAACCCTTTGCTTTAATCTCCTTAAGCAAATCCAGGTATGCGTTTTTTTCCTTTAAGGACAAGCCTTGTTTATCGTAATCGAGTAAACAGGTTTGCAGCTTGGTCGGACAAAGCCTTGCCGAAAGCAACAGATTTTCCACGCTCGCCTGACAGCTCTGTCCGGTATTATTGATTAAAGCCCGGCCCTCTTCCGTGGCGCTATCCAACTTGAACCATACTTCGCCGCCATATTCCTTTAACTTTTTCAGGCCCGCCTGGACGCAGGGCCGATGCACCAAACTGCCATTGGTAATCAGCACAAAATTACACTGCGGCAAAATCCCGGCCTCTGCTGCCACCTCGCCAATCAAAGCTACGGCCTTATCGAAATCCTTTAGACTGGTCGGTTCGCCATTGCCGGAAATAGCAACATCCTTAATTACCCGTTTATCTTCATCGACCTGGAAACGCTGATAAAAATTGCCGTTGAGAACATCATCAAGAAAAAATCTCAACTCTTGCCCCAGCAATTGAAAATCCATATCCGGCGCCGCGCCCACTTTAAGATTGGGAACCTGGCAATAAATGCAACGCCAGTTACAGGCATTGTTAGGATTAAAATTGATGCCGATCGACAAGCCGCCCGCCCGCCTGGAAAACACCGGATACACATATTTCAACCCGGCAACATCCCGATTATGATTGTTTACTGTTAATGTCGAAGCCATGACCCTACTCAGAAATAATCCAAATCATGCTATTCTACGATCTTCTCTATTTTTAATTTGGAGTTTTTAAGTCATGAGCGAAAGAATTATATTGCGCACCGGCGAAGCGCTGGTTGCAGGCGGTCCGCCGGGTACCGCGGCAGAACCTGAAATCATTATCGGAGAACTGGACGGCCCGGTCGGCATTGCTCTCGCAACACTGACCGGCAATCAGTCTAAAGGCCATTCCAAAGTCTTTGCCATTTTAAACACCGACATTCAAGTGCGTCCGGTAACGCTGATGGTTAGCAAGGTAACGGTAAAAAACAGCCGCTACACCAATATCCTGATGGGTACCGTACAAGCGGCCATTGCCAACGGCGTGCTTGACGCAGTGCGCGCCGGCGACATTCCCAAGGAAAAAGCCAATGATTTAGGCATTATCTGTTCAGTCTGGTTAAATCCGAGTGTTGCGACGGACGACAATCTGGATCATCAAATCCTGTTCGATATACACCGTAAAGCCATGACGCAAGCGATCCACAAAGCCATGACCAACACACCGGATATCGACTGGCTGCTGGAAAATCAGGATAAAATCACCCACAAATATTTCCAGATGGGCCTGGACGGAAAGATTTAAAGTCCATACAAAAAAGCCCCGATAAACGGGGCTTTTTTGTAGCCACAAGCAAGTCGAATGATGTAAGTACGCTACCCTATTTTAACCAATACTTCGCCACGCCCCATTTCCGACATATCGCCAGCATAACGCTGCACCCGGTTAAAAGCCGCAGAGCCGTCTGCAAATTTGGAATTAAATTTCTTAAATGAGGCAAACAGTATCGGCAAAAACGCCAAGGTGTGCGCACCGCAATCATTGAATCTTGCCGACGCCTGCGGCTGATTCCATAACAATAACGTGCCCCGGCGCATCGCAAACCCTAGATATTTTCCGGTCTGCCCCATGACCGCAATAGTGCCCGCCGTCATTCTGGAACCGCAATAATCGCCGGCATTGCCCTCGATCAGAATGTTGCCGCGCCGCATGTGATCGCCGGCGCGCTCGCCGACATTGCCTTTAACCAGAACGGTTCCGCCTTTCATGCCCATTTTATTGCCGGGCAGAGCCGCGCCCAAAAAATCGCCGGCATTACCGTTAATCGTTAGGAAGCCTTTCTTCATTTCGCAGGCCGCATAAATCCCTACATCACCGGACACTTCAATCTCGCCAGATTTCATGCCTAAACCGAGATAAGCGCCCGCATCGCCTTCAACCGTTATGCGTCCGCCATCCAGTTCTTTGCCGATAAAATCAAGCTTACCGAAACTGTTTTTTATGACGATGTTTTGCGCGTCGGAACCTGCAATATCGAATAACTCGTCGACACGAATCTTGCGCTTGCCATTCTGTAACGTAAGAGCGGCAATTTCAGCCGCCTGCATACCATCCAGTTTATGGCAAACCAGCGGTGACATATCCACGCGCTGATCAGGCTTAAGTTTCAGCGTAAAGGTTAAAGCGCTCATGCCATAATCTCCTGTAAGTGAAAGTGGAACGGCCCTAACTTGCCACCGTAATTACCCGCACTAATGCGTTTGATGCCGTTCGTAGCGCCTAAATCGCAGACCGCCTGAATGCCCACACGCATGGCTTTATCAATGTCTTCTTTGGTTAAACCGTCGATAACGATTTCCATGACCGATTCGATTTCCGGCGACAGGTCGGTTTTGGTCATCCCCTTTAAAGTCGGGCAGAAAGCATCATTGGTTGACGCGCCCAAAGCCGCATATTTTGAACCCACCTTGGAACCGGAGCGCACTACGCCGCCGGGGAACGGCATAATCACATTCGGGATCTTGCGCATTTCTTCAATCGCCGCCTCACAGGCCGCCAAAGCTTGCGGTTGCGATTCGGCCAACACCAAGAAATTGCCGCCGCCGACTGCATCAACCTGCCCGGTAGTTGCTTCGGCCAAAAACTCGCCGTCCATGACCGGAATACGCCAGTAACGCTTGCCGTCGATTAATTTAGCCACTTGAAAACCGTCGCCGAAATAACGCAGGTTTTTACCCAAGGCTATGCGTGTGCCGCCATCAATACCGGCAAACAAGGCTGAGGTCGGCGACGTCAATACGCACTGACCCGCGCGTGTTTCAAGCTGCTTGGCCAAACCTTTGCCGCCCATCGCAAAAATCATGATCGACACGCCGGGGCGGCCGTCAGGCGTTTCGGAAGGATCAAGAACCCGCTCAATTCCCGCCTCGCAACCGCAGGCAATCACCGACGTTGCAAAACCGGTCATGGCTTGGGCCGAGATCATCGCCCACTTTTCATTTTGTGCGGTGATGATGGCGCGAGTGGCTTTCATCGGAAACGCTTCGGCAAACGTAGCGTCTATGGTTACACCGTTAATAATCATATTGTTAAACTCATTATTGAACTATTTTTCAGTATCGTAGCTTGATTGGTAAATCTCTAACCTAAATATCAAGCAAATGCCCTTGCAATTCGGGATAATTTTTAAAATGACCATCGACGCTCATTAACTTAGCATGATAGTTTAAAGCTGTGCCGATAATCATCCGATCAAACGGATCCTTATGAATATCGGTTAAATCAACAGCACAGCAAGTAATAGCGGGTGACAACGGCAATAGCTCAATACCGGCCGGAGCTAAAGCCTCTTGCAACCATTCACTAACCGGTAAAGGCAAAACCAAACGACCACCTTTTACCAATTGCGCTATTTCAAAACACGAAATAACCGAAACAGCTACCCGCTCGGTTTGTTCTATGCAGTCAATTTGCTGCGCTGATAAGTAACTAAACTTATCATTTAGCCACCATACCCAAATATGCGTATCCAATACGACTATTTGAGACACTCAAAATCCTCACTCGTCACACTGGGCTCTATTAAATCGCCGATTATCTTGCCTTTACCGGCGATAGATGCGGGCGGCTGGCGGCGTTTATCAACGGCTTGATGATTTTTGATTAACTCGCGCAGAGCAATATTAATTATTTCATTAAAATCATCAACGCCCACACATTGCGAGGCATTTTTCAACAAGGTGTCGTTTACAGTAATGGTTTGTTGCATGACTAAATCCTGCTGTTGAAGCCTATCGCACTAAACATCATATTTTTCACTTAGTAATCGAACAATTATTTGCGACCATTTGATGCTATCAAAAACCAAAGGTTTTATTACCGGCTTTGAGCCGTGGGCGTTTGACATATTATTTCTTAACAATTGCAACACATGAGCAGCTTGTTTGAGCGACCCTTCAAGGTTTGCCCTAAATACTTTGATATCGCCTTCCTTCCATTCAATGCCAGTTAATTGACCATCAATAGCAGTATATACACCAGTTGCCTCTAGTGCTTTTTTACATCGATGCTGAAAGGATTTACTGTAATCTACCTCGCCAAGACTCTTATCTCGATATACTCGCGCAATTACGCTTTCAACAGCGGCATACGCAGATAAGATTGCTTCACTTAAATCACCGTCGCGAAATTTTGTTGCTGCTTTAATCAATTCTTCCCGTGCAGACGGCTCTAGTTCTTCCAAATCTGACCTATCTAAAACTTCAATCGGCAATATCTTATTATCAATGAGTTGCCAACCTAATCTGTCAAGGCAGTATTGCAATCTTTCTTTTCTTCCTTCAGGTTCCTCTATCTCATTGCCATATGAAAATACCCTATATCGATCACTGAATATTTCTTCTATGACGGTGTTCAAAAAGCGAAGCTTCGTTTCATCAGCAAAACTCAGAAAACAATCTCCTATTTCTGACACAAGCTGGCTCGTATTTGGATTCCCCCAATTATTAGCATCAAAACCTAGTCCCTTGAGAATTTCTAAATCAAATCCAGCAAGCCCCACAATATCCTTAATATCATAGAAATCAAATTTTCTAAGTATCGGAGCAACAGCAGCCCATGCCGAATTGATGTCAATATTATTCATAGAATCTTAATCGAGTCACAGACTGGCGGGAAGAGCATCATTCACATGCAGCACTTTGTTTTCCACTACATTCCAACACTGAACTTAATTAACAATGCCGCAGTCAAAATCGTTTGTAAGAATCCAACTCCAACAATCCAGCATATCAATTCGGCTTTAAATTCGACAATTTTCAACTCCAGCTTTAATTCAGCCTCTCTAACATCCTGCTTGGTAGCGGACAAGGTTAACGCAGTCATTTTTCAATAGCCTATAACAATCATGCCACAGTCCCTTTAAGCGGATGCACCGTCAAACTGCCGCGCCCATCTTCGGTAATCTCGTCATCGCTGATTTTAAAGTTGCCCAGTTTCATGGTCAGGAACCGGTCAAAATATTTCTGCAAATCCTTTTCTACCGACGCATCAAAATCAGGCTTAACGACATGGGTCGTACCCCATTTGGTGTGAACAACCTTGCCGTCTACCACCACCAGCTCACCGTCTTTAAACACATAATCCGGTTTTTCGAACATAAGCTGCCGGTCGGCGTTGTCGGTATAAACGGTAATATCCGCCCAGTTACCGGCGCTTAAAGCGCCGCGATCTTGCAGACCGATCAGTCTGGCCGCACCGGCGCGGGTCATAATCGCAATTTCCTGCAAACTGTATTCACGCTCAATCGATGCCAAGGTGGTCATCTTTTGCGCTTCGGGATGAATCGTAGCCAGCACATCGTTACGGAAACTTCTATCCATCAGCAAGCGGATCAAATGCGGATAGCTGGTGAATGGTGCGCCATTCGGATGGTCCGTGGTCAGGAAAATACGCCACGGGTCATCAACCAGCAGGAAGGTTTCCAGGCCAATCGCCCATTGCAGCGCGTTAACGAAGTTCTGGTCCTTGTATTTGAACGGTACAACGCCGCAGCCCGCATCGCATTCAATATCCATCGTCACCCATTTATTCGGGCTGGCATGCTTATGATTGGCGTGTTGGCGCATGTTGTCGCCGGATGCTGTTACGGTTTGACCGAACAGGATCTGCCCGACATCAATCGTGATGTTCTTGTTAAGGTTAACCGCTTCGGCAATCTGGGCCGCACCGGACGAAAACTTGAAATCCCCTTCCGTACCATAACTATGGAACTGAATATGGGTCAAATGCATCGGCAAGCCGCCTACGCCCTGAATGGTATCCAGCGTAGTATTCATGTTGCCGGGCACGCCCAAGTTACAACCATGCACATGCAGCGGATGCGTAATGCCCAGCTCTTTAACGGCCGTTGCCAATACGCGCAGAATCTCGCGCGGGGTTACGCCGTAATGGCTGTTTTGCTCGTCCAGGTCCAGTTTGCGCTGATTAAATTTAAATGCACTGATGCCGCCCGGATTAACGACTTTAACGCCGATCGCTTTAGCGGCTTGCATGGTAAAAGCGACATAATCATTGATAGCTTTTTGGTCTTTTTTGGCCGTCAGCATGCGCAGCAAATAATCATCGCTGCCCATCAACACATAACCACCTTTATCCAGGATCGGAATGTCGGCCATTTCCATATGCGCCTGACGCGCATTAATCGGCAATACGGCAGGTTCAAAACCGGCGGTATAACCCATTTCCGCGTAACGATAGCCGGTCACAAAGGTGCTGGGCATCGCATGGCCGCAACCGGAACGGCAAATGTCGGTACGGTGAACGGGGTCCTGACGATGATCTTCAGGCAACAAGGTTCTGGCGATATTGCCCTTGCCGCCGCCGATATGTGTATGCATATCAATCGCACCGGACATCACCACCTTGCCGGTTAAATCGTATTCTTTATCGACCTTAAAATCGCCGACAGGCTTATTGACGATACGCCCATCCTGAATGTAAATATCCTGTTTCGCGCCATCGATCCCGCTCGCAGGATCATAAACAGCTCCACCTGTTAATTTAATCAACATACTATTTTCCTACAAAGCTTGTTCAATGGCATGAAGCACGTCAGACGTGCTGGGCAGGCCGGATTCGCGCAACTTCTTCAGCCGTATCGCGACCACGTTATCCATCCGGTAAGCATGGCCGGCATGATCGATGCCCGGCGTCCCGACAGGAATAAACACATCCGGTTCTTTTGCAAACGTCATCCCGGAACGGCCCACCACGATTGTCGGCAAGGTTGTCACCGGTGGGACGGCTTTAGCATTAAACGCCTGCACCCAGACCAAAGCATCTGCCTCGCCATTAGCCAGCAAGGCATTCGTATCGTTCAAATAGGGATCGTATTCGGGATAGCCGCTGGAAAAACGGGTACGCGCCGGGTAACCGGTCGTCCAGCCGCAAACCTGATTGGCCGTCTGATCACCTTCTTTGCCGCCTAACGGCAAGCCGGAGCTACGGGTATTTTGGTTGTTAATATCCTTTACCATTTCTGAAATGGTTTGCACCGTCAATTCGGCCTGACTATAGGCCAACGCACCGGCCGCCCAAGTCACTACGCTGTAGCTTGCCGCTTTTAATTTATCGGCAATACCCTGCAAATCAACTACCGCAATGCCGCCGACCGAATCGACCCGTATCGGATTGCCTTTAACCAATGCCCGCAATACCGCGACAACATCAGGCAAATCTTCATTGGCGCATTCGAAAACCTGCGCTTTTTGGCCGCTAGGCGACGTGGACGCGTTACCGGAAGGCGTTTTGCCCAAATAGATAACCTCGCGCTTGCCGGTATCGTCCAGGAACATGGATTCTTCATTCCACAGGTAACGCTCGAAAAAGCGCGGCGAAAAGCTTTCCAGATCGACGCCGACTACCAGCAATAAATCGCAGCGGTTTTTGACTTCCGCCAGCGTCGTATTCATCCAGCCGGAATCCTGTAAGGCCAGAAAATTGTTCCGCGCACCGGTAAAATTCATATTATCGACCACAGCACCGCTACGATCCGCCAACGCCAACAACGCCCGCATGCCGTTAACATCGGTTGCACAGCCGCCGATAACCGGTTGATTGGTGTTTTTTAACAACGCCGCCGCCCTGGCTACAGCCTCATCCAGACTGACGTCCTTGCCATCAACTCTTGGACGGGTATCGGTAATAGCCTGTTCAAAAGCGGGCGTATTAACCGCGCAGCCGTTTTCAACCACCTTAAGCGATACGCCGTCAACCTGAATGCACAGGTCGTCCGTGCCGATACCGCAAAAAGGGCTGGGTACTTCAGTTATCTCAGCCATGGAGCTATCCTTTTGTTAGTCACAATATAAGGTTATTGTGACAGATGACCTCTATTCGTACAACCTTGGCATCTCACCCAGTCAAGCCTTTATCCGTCCTTAAATTGATGAGTCTTTTAAAACGACATAAAGTTGATGACGCGTTTAGAAGATCAACCGCTTTCTCCTGCTCAATGAAACAAAAGGCGGCCTAAGCCGCCCCTTGATGCCCCTGATTCGGCTGTTTTATATTTTGCCGGTGTTGCTTAATTGTTCAGGACTAAAATCATCGACGCCGATCGCTGCAAAGCGGGCCTTTTCAGCGGCCACTATCAACTCGGCTTCTTTTTTACTGATAATTGAATTGCTTATCGCCGCATCCAGCACATCGACAATCGAGCCTTTCGGCAACTTTTTCTGCTTTTGTGCGGCATGGATCTTGGCTTCCACAGGCGCTGCGGCCAGCACCGCCTGGAAGGCGACTTCAATCCTGCCGGTCACGTCATCGGGCTTATAGTTAATGTAAATACCGTGGGTTAAACGGTCGCGAACCGGTGAATTTTTCAGCAGCAGCGCCGCAGTCTGGTGGATCAAATGATCGGCGGGCGGCGAATACGGTTTGCCGCCGGGGAACAATACGGCTCTTAACAGATAAGCAGGGATCCGCATCGGCAAGGCATGAAAAATAGCCAGCAGCGATTGCTGGGCGCGGTGCAGGGTTTGCTGGCAGGCCCAATCCAACAACGGCAAATCATCTTCGGGACTACCCTGATCCTGAAAGTTTTTCAGCACACAGGAACATAAATACAGGTTGCTCAAGACGTCGGCAAAGCGCCCGGAGATGCGTTCCTTGCGTTTAAGCGAGCCGCCCAGCGTCAGCAGCGCAAAATCTGCGACCAACGCAAAGCCGACGCTGAGCCGGGCAATCTGCCGAAAATATCGCCGGGTATGTTGATCGCCGGGTGCCGCGACAAATCGGGCGCCGGTCAATCCCAGCCAAAAACCCGCGGCCAGATTATGCAGCACGGAACCGATATGCTCGAACAGCACTTGATCAAACCGATCAAGATTATCATGACCTAAAGCTTCCATTTCCCGCTGGATGTACGGATGACAACGCACCGCGCCCTGGCCGAAAATCATCATCGTGCGGGTCAGGATATTGGCGCCCTCGACGGTAATGCTGACCGGAATCACTTGGTACATCCGGCCAAGATAGTTCTTAGGCCCCATGCAAATACCGGAACCGCCCTGTATATCCATGCCGTCGTTAACCACGCGGCGCATTCTTTCGGTGAGTTCGTATTTGATGATCGCTGAAATGACCGACGGTTTTTGCCCGTCGTCCAGCGCTGCGGCGGTCACCTTGCGCGCGGCGTCGATAATATAAGTCTCACCGGCTATGCGCGACAGCGGCTCTTCGATGCCTTCAAACTCGCCTATCGGCAGATTGAACTGCTTGCGGATGCGCGCGTAAGCGCCGGAATTGCGGCTGACCATTTTCGACGCGCCGGTGCTGAGCGCGGGCAAGGACACCGCGCGACCGGTCGCGAGGCATTGCATCAGCATCTTCCAGCCGTTGCCGACTTGCTCTTTGCCTCCGATGATCCAGTCCATCGGGATAAACACGTCTTTGCCCCAGTTCGGGCCGTTCTGGAACGCGGAATCCAGCGGGAAGTGGCGTCTGCCTATGGAAACGCCTTTGGTATCGGTGGGGATCAACGCGACGGTGATGCCAATGTTTTCCTGATCGCCGATCAGGTGCTCCGGGTCATAAAGCTTGAACGCCAGACCCAGCACCGTAGCAACCGGACCCAAGGTGATATAGCGTTTTTCCCAGTTGAGCCGTATGCCCAGCACCTTGTCCCTGCCGCTGGTTCCCAAGCTCGAGCTTGGGAACCAGTCGTAACAGACCACGCCGGTATCGGGCATGGCTCCGGCATCGCTGCCTGCAAGGGGACCGGTCAGCGCAAACGCGGGAATTTCAAGACCTGTTGCCAGGCGCGGCAGATAATGATTTTTTTGTTGCTCGGTGCCGTAAGCCAGCAATAATTTGGCCGGGCCTAAAGAATTGGGCACCATGACCGTGACGGCTGCGGTGGTGCTGCGGCTGGAAATCTTCATAACCACTTCGGAATGCGCGTACTCGCTAAACTCCAGGCCGCCGTAGCGCTTAGGTATAATCATGCCGCAGAATTTGTGCTGTTTGATATAGTCCCAGACTTCGACAGGCAAATCCCGGCGATTGTGGGTAATGTCCCAGTCATCCAGCATGCCGCACAAGGTCTCTACCGGGCCGTCGATAAAGGCCAGTTCTTCGGCAGTCAATTTCGGGGCGGGCAAATCGAGCAATATTTTCCAGTCGGGATGACCGGAAAACAGCTCGGCATCCCACCAGGTATTGCCCGCTTCCAGCGCTTCGCGTTCGGTTTGCGACATTGGCGGCAGCATCTGTTTCATGACCTTGAAAACTACGCTGCTGAATAGCCGTTTGCGGATAGCCGGAACATTCAGCGGGATAAAAATCGCATCGAAAATGACCCAGAGCAGGAATACTAAATTGCCGCCCTGCGCCAGCGAATAAAGCCCCAACCATCCGGCCAAAACCAACGTGGCCCTGCGTAGAGGTACCCGGCCATAAGCCAGGACGCCGACGATAATGAGTGATGCGATTAACCAGATCATGGGGTGGTCCTTGAGTTAATTACTGATGTTACACAAACAGAATAAAGACACCGCGAAGGCGCGAAGAACACGAAGTTATTTAGCAACAACATTCAGCCATTGAAAAATGATAGACACCCCTACGCATTTCAAGTCCAACTATTTTTTTAAACTTAGGATCATGCATAAATTAATTTAGGCAATTACCATGAAGAGCATGAAGGACATGAAGACTTAAACCTTTCATGCCGCTTCATGTCTTTCATGGTTAAAAAATGAAAAATAAAACTTGCCCAAGTTATTTCATGCACGTCCCTTATTATTCAATCCTTCGTGTTCTTCGTGCCTTCGTGGTGAAAATTTCTTAATCATTGCGTAACATCAATTGCGTAACGGCTTACCTGTTTTAAAAAGGTGTTCCAGCCTGGCCAGAGTGCCCGGTTGTTGGACTAAATGTAAAAACGCGGTCAGCTCCAGATTTAACAAATCGTCTTCGGTCAGCGGCTCGGTGATGTCGCACTGGCCGCCGCTGAGCACGTCTGCCAGTTGCCGTGAGATTTCCACATCATAGTCCGTTATTTTGCCGGCCAGTTTTAAGTTATTGATCGCAATATCCATTGCCGCTCTGGCGCTGGCGCCGGGCAGGCTGAAACTGACCGGCTCAGGCGGCGTATAACCCGATACCAACAGCAACGCTTTAGCCTTCGCATCGGCCAATAAGCGGTCTTTATTCATGGTAATGCCGTCGGTGGTGGACAAAAACAGCAGTTCCTTTGCTTCGGTCGCCGATTTTGACACCTTGGCCATGCCGATCGTTTCGAAAGCCTGCGCAATCGCAGGCATCGGACCGCCGGGACGTCTTGCAAATTCCAGCCGGCGGCGCAGATATTCCTTGCAGCCGCCCCAACCCGGCACCAGTCCCACGCCCACTTCGACCAGACCGATATACAGTTCGGCATGAGCCTGAATCGCATCGCAATGCAGCAGGATTTCGCAGCCGCCGCCCAAAGCCAAGCCGGAAGGCGCGCCGACCACCGGGAACGGCGCATATTTCAAGGCCTGGTAAGACTGTTGCCCCTGTTTTATCAACTGCTCTACCGCCAGCCAGTCTTGGGCTTGGATGGCTTGCACCAGCAAGGTTAAGTTAGCTCCGGCGGAAAAATTGTCGGCATCGTTGTGGATAACCAATGCGGAAAAGTCGGTTTTGACCTTTTCGACGCTTTGCCGGACCACTGCCAGACTATCCATGTCCAGCGTATTCATTTTGCTGTGGAATTCCAGGCAGGCAACGCCGTCGCCAATATCCCACAGACTGGCCGACGGGTTTTCCAGCACAGCCGGAGCCTGTAATTTAATATCCGCCAACAGCAGCATACCGTCCGGGCGATGCACAGGATGGTAATTGCCGGATAAATCGGCATACAAGCATTTGCCTGAATCGACCTTGTATAGGTCGTGACGATTTGCCAGCAGCGACGGCGCCTCGCGGTTGTCGGCAAGCAAGCGGTCAACGAACCAATCTACGCCGATCCGATCCAGCAGCTCGAACGGCCCGTATTTCCAGTTGTAACCCAGTCGCATCGCAGTATCGACGGCGGTGATGTCATCGGCAATCTCGGGAGTCAGGCTCGCGCTATAAGCCAGAGTATTGGACAACACCTGCCAGGAAAAACGACTGATTGCGTCTTCGCCCAACAAAAAAGCCCTGATCTCGTCCTGCGTCTTAGGCAAACTCGGCAAGGCGAATTTTTCGCTAACACGATAAGCGCCGGTTTGCAGGCTAATCGATTCCTTGACGCGCTTTCCGCCTGTTTCCTGTAGACGATAAAACCCGCCCTTGCCTTTTCTGCCGGTGTAACCGTCGGCTATCATGGTCTGAACCGGTTCGGGCAAGGTATTGACTTGATGAAACGCATCTTCTTTGGCTAAGGCTCGTTCCATGCTGCCCAGGATATGCGGGATCAGATCCAGCCCGACCAAATCCAGCAGGCCGAAAACACCGGTTTTGGGTATACCGAAAACCGTCATCGCCGCATCGGCCTGCTCGACGGTCAAACCCAGCTTGATCGCTTCCAGCAATCCGCATTGCAGCCAGTAAATACCGATGCGGTTGCCGATAAATCCCGGCGTATCCTTGCAGCTTACGCTCTCCTTACCCAGATGGGTGTCGGCAAAACGGCTGACGGCAGCAACCAGTTCCGGCCGGGTCTCGGCACCTGAAACCAGTTCCAGTAAACGCATATAGCGTGGCGGATTAAAAAAATGGGTAATCATGAAGCGCTGTTTGAAGCTGTCCGGCATATCGCGGGCCAGCAGCTTCAACGGCAATGTCGAGGTGTTCGATGAAATCAGGGTATCGGGGCGGCAAATGTTCTCAAGTTTCCGGTAAAGTTCCCGCTTGACGGCCGGATTTTCAATCACCGCTTCAATCACCCAGTCCACTTCCTTCAGCCATTCAAGATGGTCTTCAATATTGCCGGGCGTGACCAATCGGGCGTTATTTTTATGCATGAACGGCGCAGGTTCGGCTTTGAGCATCTTGGCAACCGCCGATTCGGCAACGCTGTTCCGGTTTTCGACATTTTCAGGAACTATATCCAGTAAACAGACAGGAATACCGGCATTGGCGATATGGGCGGCAATACCCGCGCCCATGACCCCGGCGCCGATCACTGCAACTTTTTGGATGCTCATCAGATCGCCTCCAAAATAGTCGCAATGCCTTGGCCGCCGCCGATGCATTGGGTGGCAAGCGCAAACTGCTTGTTTTCCCGTTTCAGCAGGCTGGCGGCTTTGCCGGTAATTCTGGCGCCTGACGCGCCCAGCGGATGGCCCAAGGCAATCGCGCCGCCATCCAGATTCAACTTTTCGAACGGTATCGGGAGGTCTTTTAGTACCGCCAAAGATTGCGCGGCAAAAGCCTCATTCAGTTCGACGATGTCGATGTCCTGCAAAGTCAGACCGGCGCGCTGCAAGGCCTTATGGGTCGCGCTGACCGGGCCTATGCCCATGATTTCCGGCGCACAAGCGGATACTGCGATGGACCTGATGCGGGCAAGTTTTTCCAATCCGTGGGCGTCTGCGTAGTCCTCGCTGCATACCAGCACAGCAGCCGCACCATCGGTTAACGGCGATGAGGTTCCGGCAGTCACACTGCCGTTTTTAAGGAAGGCGGGTTGCAGATCGGCAAGCGCCTGTAACGTGGTGCCAGCCCTGATGCAGCCGTCATGCTGGACGGTTTCGCCGTCGGCGCGTTTAATCGGAATGATTTCTCCGGCGAACAAACCGTTTTTTTGGGCGGCTCCCGCTTTTTGCTGGCTCGCCAAGGCGAAAGCCTCCTGCGCCAGACGGTCGATATGATATTGCAGGGCCAGGTTTTCCGCCGTCTCGCCCATGCCGATATAGGCTTGGGGATAGCTTTTATAAAGGCCCGGATGGGGCAGGTAATTAAAACCGCCCATCGGCACGCGGCTCATCGATTCGACACCGGCGCAGATAATCGCCCGACCGGCATTCATTTGAATCGCGCCCGCCGCATTATGTATCGCCTGCATTGAGGAACCGCAAAAACGATTAATGGTGGTACCGGAGACGGTAACAGGCAGCCCGGCAAGATGAACGATTAACCGCGCCAGGTTCATGCCCTGCTCCCCTTCAGGAAAAGCGCAGCCTAAAATCAAATCCTCAATATCTTCGGAGGCAACGCCGGTATCATTGATTAAGCCTTTGATGACCTGTGCGGCAAGATCATCCGGCCGTACTTTAGCCAACTGGCCTTTTTGCGCGGGTGTAAAGGGTGATCTGCAATACCCTGCGATAACTACATTTTTCATGATGCTGCCTCCTTATGTTATGCATTTCCACTGATTAAATACGTTCAACGGGACATAACGGGATTTAAAGATGTTTTTTGCTGACTTTTCCCTGCTTTACTCCTTGTGCCGCTAAGGGTATGCAATCGTACATCTCTTCAAGACTGCGATCGACTCTATTGGCGGTGCGCAACTCATTTAAAAAATCATCAATGGCGCGCCAGACGCCGCCGATATTTTCCATCAAAATACCGTGGCGATTAGATGTAATGACCTGGAGTTTTTTGTTTTTTGAGCCCAGTTTATCGAAGATAGCCGGTGCGCTTTTAGCCGAGACAACCGGGTCCTGATCGGCGTAAATAATCAGGGTCGGCGTGCTGATACGCGGCAATAATTCATCGATATGCGCTATCAGCAGTCTCAATTCATATAGAGCTCTGACCGGCACATTGCGGTAATTGATATGAGGGTGTTCAGTGGCATTCTCGATAAAGGGCTTTACGCCTTCAAAGGCCGAAACCCAGCCGACCAGTTTATTGGTCCCATGCAATAACGGCACCAGCATGAAAGCGGAATTGACGAATTTTAACGGCACGGAAACCGCAATGACGCCGATTATTTCATGGTGTCGTTGGGCGGCCAGTTTCAACGCCAATGCGCCGCCGGTAGAAAATCCGGCGACGGCTATGCGCCGGCAATGCGCTTTGAGGATGCTGAAACCTCTTTGTACGCAGCCGAACCAGTCTTCCCAGCTTTGGTCGCGTAACGCATGCGGTGACGTACCGTGACCTTTCAGTCGGATACCCAATACCGTGTAGCCCTGTTTAACCAGGTATTCGCCATAATCCTTCAATTCAGCCGGGCTGGCCAGCAAACCGTGTATCAGTAATATGCCGATGCCGTTGACTTGCTCTCCTTCGACAGAGCTCAGGACAGGCCCTTCGACGCTGCTCAGGACAGGCGGTTGAAGAAAAAACGGCGATGGGTCGGCAACCGTATCTTCCATTTGATTGATCTCGGCAAAGAGGGAGCTTGAATAAACTTGTTTTTCCCATGCCAGAGCGCGGCATTCATCTTCAAAATGCCAGGCTGCCAGTTTGTTGGTATCGATGCCAGCGAATTCGTTGATAGCCGCGACTAGAGTATCGCGAACCGTGCGTAGAGGCGCTGCTTCGTTATTATAAACCGCAATCGGATTCTCCAGACGGATGCTGTCAAAGTCATACTCAGCCAAAAGTTTGGGCAAGAATTGGTAACTATTCGCCCTATCCTGGATCAGGCCGGCTTCTTTGGCGGCACAGATAAAATAATCGAAGCGCTTGTTCGTTGATTTAAGCAGATCACTGTAATCATCGGGATTAAGCAGGCTCCGGTGCAGGTGAATCGCGGTATTGTTTTGCAGATGCTTGATGGCGATATAAAGAATGCTGTAGAACTGATTTTTCTCAATATGCGTCTGGCCTTCGCCGATGTAATGCATAATCAGCGTTGCCGCCAGATGGCTTAAATTGATCGTGACATTGGCATAAATGCCTTCCATATATCGATCGCGGGAACATTGGGCATTTTTTATAAAATACGAACCCAGTAAACGTTGCCGCCAGTTTTTAGGCCTGGAACTCAGCGTAAAAACATCGTCTATCGTACTGATTTCAGGAACGACCGTATCCATCAGATAACGGGTGCGCCAATCCCAGATACAGCAGGGATCGACCGGCGTACCCATGCGTATATCCATATCGGTATTCTTCAGCATGATATTGCCTTCAATCAGCAATTCCTCGGATTGGCGCAAACTCAGGCTGTCAGAAAACAGCTCAACGCCTTTAAACAACAAGTTTTCAGAAGAACGAATCGGATAAAAAGTAATATTGGCCGGCACCATCAGCGTCGGTTTATTCGCTACCGCTATCAGCTGATCAATGCTGTCGATTTGCAAAGCATCTTGCCATTGCCGAAGCAGCGTCACATTGTTTTGACTATAGGCGTGCCGGATAGCCGCCTTAAAGGTTTCCACGCCCTGCCCCAAAACAGCCGGCCCTGTGTGCAGCTTGCGCCGGTTGCCGGTAACCCGGGAGTAAATACTGTAATGACCGCGTTTATCGATAACCCTCCGGTCTTTGACCATGCCGCCTTCAGGAAAAATAATGACTTTGCGGCCGCGCAAAATCTGTCCGGCCAGCAGTGGAAACAGACGGTCATGATCGTGGGGAAAAACGCCGACATGCTTTAAATACCGCGACAGCACGTTGTCTTCGTTAAAAAATTCCCCGGAAGCAATAGCGCAACTGTAAGCCCCGGTTTTCTCGTAAATAAGAAATTGCGGTATGAATGTTTCGAACCGGGAAAAATGATTGAATAAGAAGATGTCGCCTTCCAAAAACTGCGGGTCGGCATGCAGATCCAACCTGACGCTCAACATGTTTTTGACGGCGTTAAACAGCTTGACCGACCTGTTGTAGAGCTTGGTGCTTATATCGGGCCAATCATCAGGGTATGGTGTGTTATTCATGTCCGCTGTATGTCTTAAGGTAGAAATCCAAAAAAACATCATTGTGCAAAATTTACACTGTCAGTATGCCCCGCTCTGCGGGCGAACCTGATAATACCCCTTATCGGTAATGTTAGCCATATTGGATCGTGACTGTACATCTATTGAAAACCATGACAGCCGTCCCTGATTGCAAGATTGATACAGCAGCGATGGAATCAATGCGGCAAAGGCTTTCTACCGATCCGACGAACGGGGAACAACGGTATACAGCCTCTAAAAATGGTAACGGTAATTTATGTCAGCTTTTGCCACACATTATTGGCGTTATAGCTTACAATATCACCTCGCCTTGCTAATCAAGGTTATCGTAATAAAAACTTCTGTGTTTAGCGCAGATGAGCTGCAACCGAAACAGACAGAGTTCATTTAATTTTAAGGAAGAGTTTTTATGCTTAATGATTTTAATAATATTTCAATAAAAAAATCATCATTGAATGAAGACACGCCGGTAAAAGAAACCGCTCAAAATGAGCATTCAATAAAATATTTTGGCCCCGGCAATTATCGGTTAACGAAAAAAGATATTAGCTACATTATCTATGGGGCATGCTTTTTAGCCTCCGGCGGCGGCGGCCCAATTGGATTAGCCTTGCTTTTTATGGACAAAATGATTAACGATGCCGATGTTATGTATTATGTTAATCCTGATGATCTTGAAGCAACTAAAAACATAGCTTTTGTAGCGGGTTTGGGAGCACCCGACAAAATATTTGAAGGTTTCGGGCAAACGGTTTCATTAAATGCTTTTCTGGAAATGGATAATTATCTAACCCAATCCGGCCAAGAACCGGTAGGGTATTTGATACCCGTTGAAATGGGGGCGATGAATACCCTAATCCCTTTCATAATTTCAGCACGGAAAGGAATTGCAGTAATTAACGGCGATCCCTGCGGCAGAGCTGCACCGGAAATGGGCATGAATCTGTTCAATACTAATAAGTTACCCATAAATCCTGTTATCTTAACTTCCGATACCGACGACTCGGGGCAGTATCAAAAAATAATTGTACAAGTAAAAGATGCGGATGATGCGGAAAACCAAGCACGGCGATTTGCTAAGTCACATAACAGCACAGCTGGCATGGCTTGTTATCCGATGCAGGGTGCCGATTTAAATTGTTCAAGGTTATCTGACAATAACCAAGCTAAATTTATTCAATGGACAGTAGGATTTGCATGGAATCTGGGCCGCAACATGGTTGAATCCAAAAATTATAATGAGTTCATGGAGTTCCTGGACAGCTTTCCACTCCTCAGTTATACATTATTTGAAGGCACCATCACCGATAAACAAGAGAGAGAAATAGGCGGTTTTAACGTTGGAAAAATCACTGTATCAAATGGAGATGAAACACTTTTTATCTATTATAAAAATGAAAGCTTGTTAGCATGGAGCATAACAAGAAAATGCTATGTGGCTATGGGACCTGACTCAATAAATTTTCTTGCCAAGAAAGACGCCCAACCATTCTCCAATACCGATATAAATAGCGACCCAGAAAAAAACAATAAAAACATATCGTTAGGAACAGAAATTGGTATCATCGGACTGTGTGCTTATGAAAAATTGAAAAATGCAGTCCTTGTGAGCTTATTTTTATCAAACATTCAAGAAATCTTGACAGCATTCCCTGAAGATCATGTCCCTATTCCCGAGAGGTATGTCCCGCTGTCGGATTTAATGCCGGATTACACCGGATAGGACTATTTGGCATTTCTACACCTAACGGTTACACAGCGTGTAGGACGCTATAAATACAGTGAAACCGATTAATACAACCATCTTCACGAACAATACGCTATTCTTATCCCGTCTAGTATATAAATTGTACCGATTTACATAGTAACTTGTTTTTACAATCAGGAAGGCCTCTGCCTGATTGTGCTTTTAATCTGAGGCAAACCGGCGCTCATTCGCACTGCGCGATAAGTTTTCACATTAACACTTTTCAAAGGAGAGATAAGATGTACTGGTAAAAAAAACTAGCTCGAAAGGTGGATTCGCCGACAGGCAATCCACCTCCTCTACACTAACTTAATAACCAACATATCGTTTAAACGTAGCACCTAGAATAATAAGAGGCTCATTAATTAGAATTTCAAACTGACATGTCCAAAAAACGCCCTTCCGGCCATTTGATAATCGCCCACAAAATTCAAACTGGCCGGAGCAGGATCGTAATACCGTTTATCAAATAAGTTGTAGACATTAAAACTGACGTCAACTTTCTTACCGAACATATTTTTCCCCAGCAATCCCAAATCTAATAAGGCGTATCCAGGTACACTGTCGCGCGTGTCACCCAAATCGCGTAATGTGTCGCCTTTGATAAGGACATGAGCGAAGCTGCTCCAGGTATTATCGAAAGCCCAATTGGCTGTCAGGTTGGTACGCTGTCGCGGCACATCCGCTAATTGGCGCCCAAGCTGAATGCTATGTTGTAAGACATGGTTCGCGCTCACATAGGAGCCTTGCAGATTGCCGTCAAAGTCATAACGCATTTCCAATTCAACGCCCTCGGCGATCACACTGCCGCTATTGTCGTATTGCGAAATCGCTGCTTGAACGTGAACTTGTGAAATGATTTGATTGATTGCCGAATGATAATAGGTGGCCTGAGTCGTCAAGCCTGACACAGGATGGGCGATAACGCCTGTTTCAAAGGTTTTAACTTCCTCAGGCTTAAGAGTTGGATTACCCAATAACACAGGATTATTGACCAGCCCGAGCTCACCGAAAGCAGGCGCTCGATAAGCGGTACCGTAAGAAAACTTCAATGAATAATTCTTAATAAACTCCCAATTAAAGCCCATTCTGGGATTGAATGTGCCGCCAAAGTCGTTGTATCGGTCATAGCGGGCCCCCAAGCTCAAGCGTAAGTTTTTTAACGGATCCCAGACATCTTCCACATAAACCCCCCAGCGTTCACGCCTTCTTTCTTCGGTAGAAGGCAGCGCCGCTGTCAAGTGAGCAGGGTCGGGACCCGCTTGATCAATAAGGTTACTCTGTTGCTCTTTTGCATAAGAAAATCCGCTGATCAGAGTTTGGGCATCGCTGACATGGTAGTTAGCTTGAATCTCACCACCGGTGCGTGTGTCCTGGAGGCCGGTCCGAATAAACTGGCTCGATGCGGTTTGCCATATATTGTCATAGCTAAAAAAATCGTGAAATACCTGCGTATCTACCGTGAAATTATCGTTAATCTTCCAGGCCCGACTCAAGCGCAGGAAATAATCGTTGTAATCCTGTTGAGTCCTGTCATCACTAAGAACAGTTGCCGCTCCAAAAAATGCGCCGGCTTTTTTATTGATATAACGCCCGTCCAGCTTAAAGTCCTGATAACCTAACTGCCATTCCAGATCGTAGCGACCTTCGGTGAGCTGACTCTTACCGGGAGCCGAAGAATTGAGACCTTTTGCGCTCAAGCTGTCGGCAGGAATTGGCGAATTGATGCCGTCGGTATCGGTAAAATTAAAATGCACCGCCGCTTCAGCGCTATTATCAAATTGCTTGCCCCAGGATGCGCGATATTGCTGGGTATCGAAACTCCCCCAACCCGCTGAAGTTTGCACCCCATTTAAATCCTTGGCATTTAGGGTGATTATGTTGATAACGGCAAGAAAAGCATTAGCGCCGTATAAAGCCGAGCCGGGACCGCGCACCACTTCCACACGCTTGATCGTATCAACCGGTAAATCATCGTAAACCCAGGCACTGCCGGCATTTTGCAGGTTATGATCCAGCGGATGACCGTTCAACATAATCTGAACTTTTTCAGACAGCACTGTTTTAACGCCGCGAACCTCAATTTCACGCCAGCCAAACTGAGTTTGCGTAATACCAATACCCGGAACCAATCGCAACACATCGATCAAATTGCGCGCGCCGATATGCGCAATATCGTCTTGGGTAATGACTGTAGTTGTGGCGATAGTCTTGTCCACATGCTCTTCCATTTTCGACGCGGTGACCACGACTTGTCTTTCTGCGGCGAGATAAGCCAATTCCCTTTCCAGGTCGTCATTCGGTTCCAATGATTTTGCAAACGCGCTCGAATTTAAGACTAAGGCGCCAACCAGCAGGGTGCGTAAATAGTTAATCATTCTTAGCGCACCCCACAATTTTATTGACCGAATCCAGGGCGTCTTGGTTGAACTTGAGCTGCAATGCGTCGAGAACGCACTTGTTTAAAGTAATCGTTGATCCGGCAGGGACCTGCACGGTACCGCCGGGCACTTTATCCTTATCCATCATCATGGCTAAGTTTGCCGATTGCCGCCCAATCGTCGCAATATCCGCAGAAATAGCCAAAACAGCGCCATGTTCTATAAACACATCGCTGTAAGCGTACACGGGTTTCTTTTGTTGTTCCGCCGCCTGAAAAATTTGCCGCACCGAATCTTTACCGCTTAAGACAATCGGATCGGAAATAATCCAGAACATATCTATTTTCGGCAGCAATTGATCGAGCGCCTCGCCAATCTCCTGCGCATCGTTAACAGACTGGGTAACGATATTTATGCCTAAGGCTGAGGCATCTTTTTTGATGGTTTCTACATATTCACGGCTGAACTTATCGTTGTAGAGCAAACCGATTTTTTTAATCGTTGGAAAGAAATAACGTAACAACGAGATTTCTTGTGCCGAAGATAACTCATTAGCGACCCCGTAAGTCCCTGCATCGATATCCAACCTTCGCCAATTAATCACTGCTGAAAATAACATTTTTTTGTTATGTGCATGGATACGCGCTAACGAATAGGCTTTGGTTCCTATGCTGTAAATCAGCTCAGGATTTTCTTGCTGGATAAGCCGCTTCAGTTCCTCTTCGGCATTGGCATGGCGATCCAGGTTAAATTCAGCCCATTGATAGGCGTTTTGCTGTAAGACCTTTTTAAATTCTGTCGCAATTGCTTCATACCGGTAAACCGTATTATCGCTATTAACGATCAGCACTTTACTCGATTCGGCGAAGCCGGCGGTCGCAAAAAAGGCAGCCAACAGGACTAAGAGCTTACAAAAATTTATCATTTTCATAGTTGGCTCCTGTATTCATTGCAGGATGCGCCGCGACGATTGAATTTTTTCATTGCAACGTCCTCCAGCCATCTATGCCCAGTAACTTTAAATTTTCTCCACCCGCATCCGCCTCCGACATTTTGCGTAACACCTCAAGCAATTCCACCTCTTGTGGCTCCGGTTTCTTCAATGTCGCCGCAATTAACAAATAATCCTTTTCGCTAAAACCGAGACTATGCAATTCCCGAAACTGATTGGGATTAAACATCGCCAGCTTATCCAAACTGCTCTCAGCGGAAATCGCGGCGCTCGCCATGCCAAAACCGACCGCCATCAACGCATCTATGTCTTTCGGAACGATCAGTATCTTGATGTCTTTAAGCAGTGCTTCCTGCCCCTTGCCGAGTATTTGCTTCAATATGCTGTGGATGTATTCTTCACTGCCCGCACCTGCAACCACGGTATTCTTAAGCATAGAGACATTGGCAATGTCTTTTTTCGTGCTCAAGACCTTCCTTTGCATAGTGTTACCTTTTGACGTGCCGACCAAAGCGATTTCCAGCGGCACTTTCTTCTGCTGCAATGCCTTTAAATGCCAACTGGATAACAAATAGATATCGCCTTTTTTTTCCTGAATGACCGCTTCAAAATTTTCTCTGTCATCAAAAGGCTGGAAATAATAGCCGCCATGATTCACCAAATAAGTATCAAAAGCGGTTTTTAACGTAGCAAAATTATTGATATTCGTTTCTGGATTATAGAAATAAATAATCGATCCTACATTTGAATAGGCAGACCAGTAACCTCCTGTAATAAATACAAAAAATATAAAAAAGACAGACAAGATGCGTTTCATTTCTAGTATCTTTGGTTAAGACCGAACATTAATACCAAGAAAGAAGTCTTTGGGTTGGTCATTGCATATTTTTTAAATTAGTAAAATCGCAATAATAGCCTTTAAAGAGAAATAAAGCACCGTTAAAATACGCCTGAATCGTGCTTTAACGCACTACAAAGGTACTCAAAGGCAAAAACATTGTTACCCTGCCGAATGCCATGTGTTGTTCGCACAAGGGTTAAATTTTGCCCATTCTTGCCTAATTAAGGGGCAATAATACTGACACGCTACGCCTATAACGGTTAACACCCCAATAACCCGGCAAAATTAACGTCGTTTGGATTCTGGCCGCAACACCAGCAATCGCTCGGACCATAGCCCCGGCAATTCATCCAAAACCTGCGATTGCTGTTCCTTTGAAAACCCCAACGCAAACATAAGCCGACTTACAGAGTGCTCCCCATCCGCCGCTTGCAAAACCTTGTACGATACTTCAGACAATGCACGAGGCTGTTGTGTAGGATCGAAATCAAAATCGCGGGCGGAATCGTAATTCCAAACCAACGAGTAAGTGAAACCTCGTTCACTATGACTGATATAGCAATCCTCTCTTAGCAATCGAGCCGCTTTCGGTAAGCTAATGATTAAATCCTCTATGTCCTTAGGTTGCCAAGCTTTTTTGCGAGCCAAATAATCGCCTACGACCAGATAGTCCAACCCGGACGTCAAATAGCACACGACGGCGTCGTCTATACTGTCGACAATTGGCTCCGCATTGTTGTTGAACGAGGTATTCAACAAAATCGGAATGCCGGTTTTTCTGCCGAATGCGTCAATTAACTCCCAATAGCGCGGATTGCTGACCCTGCTTACAGTTTGCAGCCGGGCACTGCCATCTACATGAGTAATAGCGGGTAGTTGTGTGCGCCATTCCGGCTTGACATTCAACACAAAAGACATGAAAGGAAAATCGGCATTTTCTCCCGGCACTTCAAAGAAATCCCGAACCCGTTCTTCCACGACCGATGGGG
Source organism: Methylobacter sp. Wu8 (assembly GCF_036440755.1). Taxonomy (NCBI): domain Bacteria; kingdom Pseudomonadati; phylum Pseudomonadota; class Gammaproteobacteria; order Methylococcales; family Methylococcaceae; genus Methylobacter; species Methylobacter sp. Wu8. Next base: position 41,661 of record NZ_JAZGVT010000053.1, read on the forward strand.
CAAACGGGCGGTAACTTTCGCGCATTTTGATCATTGCATTGATCGTTTCCTTATGAGTAGCGACACGCGGATCGGCCAGAATACTGCGGTTGCCCAAAGCCCTAGGGCCGAATTCGGAACGCCCTTGCACCCAACCTATCACCGCACCGTCAATAATCAGATCGGACACCTGCTCCGACCGGTTATCCATTTTCTCGGTATGCAGAAAGGTGCGCCAAGCCTCTAAAGTGTCGCTGATTTCGTCATCATGAATCGGCGTTCCCCAATAGGCGTGAGTCACTCGAGCCAAAGGTAATTCCGGTTGCATTTGGTGAGTCGTATAAGCCGCCGCACCATATGCACACCCCGAATCACCAGCGAAAGAAGGCACAAAAACATCTTCAAACAAGCCTGAATAAAGAATCTTGCCATTCATACTGCTGCTCTGTCCGACACCGCCGCTAATTACTAAGCGAGCGTGTCCCGTCACTTGCTGAAAATGACGCAGGATATGCAAAACGATAGTCTCTATCGCTTCTTGTAACGCCGCAGCAATGTCCATGTGAACTTGGGTAATCGGCGCATCTTTTTTCCGAGGACTGGTTATGTTGAACAATTCAAACCTGCGTTCTCGATGCACCGCATAATCGCCGTTTGGCAGCAAGGTATAGAATCGCTGCAATTGCTCTCTATATACATGACTACGACCATAAGGCGCCAGCCCCATGACTTTATATTCGTCATAAATACGATAGCCAAGAAAACGTATTACATCCAAATATAAAATCCCTAAAGAGTCGGATTCCGACTTGCTCAACAAATTATCAAAGCGACCATTGCGCACATCAATCACATTGGTCGATAAAGTGTCGCCAAGCGCATCAATGGTCAACACCAGACTGTCACTAAACCCGGACATATAATAGGCTGTTGCCGCATGGGTAATATGGTGATCAACAAATACAAGCTGATTATCTTTTAAGCAAAAATTAAACTCATTCTGAAACAAATACCGATAAAGTTGACGTGCATCTCCAATTTCAGCGAGTAAGGGATTGCTTATCTGATATTGTTTTAATACTTTATTTAAAACATCTTCATTAGAGTAGATAGCAAAATAATCTATATCCTCCAATGTCTTATTTGCTTGTTCCAAACAAAACAGCACGGCAAATCTCCATATTTTACCGGTATGTTTAATGCGAATTAATCGTTCTTCTTCAATTCCAGCGATGACATGACCATCTTGCATTAACACCGCCGCAGTATCATGGTGGGCGTCTTCAAATAATTTAAAATATTTATCAAACACTGCGTCGCAGCCACCACTTAAGCCCAGAACCAACATTAAACTTTCCTTAATACATTGTTAATAAAGTTAAATACCATAGAGCCAATTATAAGATCCATTAAGACATATGGAATTAATGACTTGAATGGCCCAAAAAGAAAAACAACCTGCCGACAAATGGTACAAGTTAGAGACAACATTATCGCAGACAGGATTTAATATACAAATTTCTTGGCTATCATAAAAAACAGGACCATTGACCAAGCTATAATCAGGACTCCATAGCCACCTTAAAAATACCGCCGCAAAAAGCATTGAACCCGATTATCGCCCGTTCATATTTTTTGACGCACATTTCCACGACTGCCTGATCAGATATTTTGTCTGCTGCAATTGCCGAGTTCGTTATTTAAAGTAGCCTCATCCCAACCCCGCGTTCTTGCTGTCATTTCGGCGAGATAACGCAGCTCAGCCTCAGTCATTTTGGCCAAGATTAGCAACGGAATTCGCCGTCTGAGCAGATCATCCAGATGCACGACCATTTCATTTTCGGCACAGAACACCAAATCGGCGAAGATAAAAGGCAGCGTTGGCGTTATCCGCTTCGCCAACTCAGCATCCCGCTCGATTAATTGAAAAATCATCGACACGCGTTTTGCGTGTCGCCGTACCAGCCATTGGGCGCTTTCGCCGTCGATGCCCAGCGTTACGGCTTCGGCCAAAGCTTGCTCCTCCCACAGCCGGTAATCCTGATCCGGCAGCCACGGAAACGGCCTGCCGTTGGTACGGCAAGGCTCATTGCGGCCTAAATTTTCACAAAGCGTATTGACGATTTGAGCCGCATCCTCGCGCGCCGACGTGATTTTTCCGCCGATGGAAGTCAACAGGCCGTTCTTGGCGACTTTCAGTTCCCAGTCGCGACTGACCGCAGACGGCGCTGTTTTTAAACTCTGTTTTAAAACGCGCAATCCCGCGTAACGCCCGATAATGTCGGCCTCAGCCCAGTTCACATCAAGCACTTGATTGGCTTCGTCCAGCAGGTAATCGACTTCATCCGCTTCAACAGAGACCCGATCGACATCGCCGGTATAATCGGTATCCGTGGTGCCCAACAGCGTCAACCCGTACCACGGAATCATAAAGAACACCCGCCCGTCCGATTGCGCGGTCAGCAACAGCGCTTCATTATCCAGCGCCTTGGGCAAGATCAGATGCACGCCCTTGGTCAACCGGCAACCGCTTTCAATCGTCCATTGCCCGGTGGCATTAACGATTTGCCGGGCGTAGACGATTGCTGTTTTGCCGTTGACCTGGTCTTGAACTTTGGCCCCGCAGACTTGCCCCTTATCTTCGATAAAGTCGGTCACTTTGCAGTAATTCACGCATACCGCCCCGGCCGATAACGCGCCGTCAATCAATTCCAAAACCAGACGGGCATCGTCGGTCTGTGCGTCGGCATAAGTAAAGCCGCCGGTTAATAATGAGGAATTGAGACAGGGAAAACGCTCCGCGAATGCGGCCCGGCTGAAATGACGATGGACTTGCCCGGAGTAAAGCGTCCCAGCCAAAAAATCATAAAGCATCAAACCGAGTTTCAAGCGAATGCCGTTTAGCCTGCTGCCCTTAAAAACCGGGATGCCGAAACGCAACGGCCAGACGCGGTGCGGTGCGGCCTTCTTCAACATCTCGCGTTCGCGCAAGGCTTTTTTAACCAGCTTGAAGTCCAGCGATTCCAGATAGCGCAGGCCGCCGTGTATCAGCTTGGTGGAAGCGGACGAGGTTCCCGAGGCCCAGTCGCCCTGATCGACAATGGCAACCTTCAATCCGCGCAAAGCGGCATCATACGCAGTCCATGTACCATAAATGCCGCCGCCGCAAACCAGCACATCAAAATGCCGGTCGGCCAGTTGCGCAAAGTCCCGTTTCACGAATCGCGCATCCGCAATGCCAGTTGCGGGTAGTCGGTAATCAGGATATTGACCTTCAGATCCAGCGCCTTTTGAATCTCCTCGACGCTGTTGCAGGTATAAACCCCGACGCCTTTGCCGTTGTCGCGCAAAAGCTTGGCAATAGAATCGTTATGGATGTCGATCGGCAGGCAAAAACCGGCAAGGAAGCCGTGTTCTACCATAAATTGCTCAACGTCGGCCTGGGTGTGATGACCGGACAGCAGATAGTAAAGCGGTAAATCCGGCGCGTGTTGATGGGCAAAAATCAGGCCGGGCAGGCTGAATGAGGAAATAAACACGTCATCGGCGGAGGATGCGCCGATGATCGCCAGCATTTTCAGGATTTTAGTTTCCAACCGTTGCCGCGATTCCCCGTCGCGGCGTTTAAGCTCAATATCCAGGCGGCAACGTCCCCGGAAACTATCGATAAACTCCTGAAGGCTCAACGCGCCTTCAGGCAACGCATCGGGCGAGCTGTATCCGGCAAAATCCATTTGTTCAAGCTGCGCGAAATTAAAATCGTCGATGCATTTTCCCGGATGGCCCAATTTATCCAGCTCCCAGTCATGCCAGAGCACAGGCACCTCGTCCAGACTCAGCTGTACATCCGTTTCAATGCCGTCAATCGGGTATTGCAGGGCTTTGTTGAAGGCGGCTCGGGTGTTTTCGGCAATTGCTCCACCTCCTGCATCCAAGTCGTCGGCGGCTTCCCTGCTAGCGCCGCGGTGGGCAAAGATTAAGCATGTGTTCCGGTTGCTCATTACTTCATTCCTCATTAACCTTAATTTTATTCGCTGATACCCAAGCTCAAATTATTATGCCACCAGTCTTGGGTTTACCAGTTCCAACACCGCGATTTCCGGGTAGCAATTAAACCTCACCGGCAAAATTGCCCAACCGATCCCTCGGCTTATAAAAAGCGGGGTTCTTGGCGTGGCGATAAGGCCGCTAGAATAGTCTTTGTTTTTTACCGGCAATCTGGGCGCGCCCAAAAAAGGTATTACGACCTGCCCGCCGTGGGTATGACCGCTCAGCACCAAAGACAACGGCGTTTCAAACCCCGTATCGACCGAATCCGGGTTATGCGACAACAGTATCCTACAATCGCCTTGATCCGAACTGGAAAATACCCTGTCGATCATTAGTTCGTCGCCCCAAAAGTCCCCTGCCCCGCCGATCAAAATTCGGTCGCGCCCTTTGTAAATCGGCTTGCATTGATGCCGAATATTCTGTCCCGATCGTTCCAGCCAATACAGGGATCTGTTGGAATCGCCCCAATGATCATGATTACCCAATACCGAATAGACGCCGTACCTTGCACTTAGCTTGGACAAAATAGGCCATACCGTATCGATTTCTTCAATCGTGTTCCGATTATGGACATAATCGCCGGTACATACGATCGCATCCGTGTTTAAGCTGTTTGTCCGGTGAACTATTTCTTCAACAAACGACGGTGAAACCAGAAAACCCAAATGTATGTCCGTCAGGTGCGCCAGCGTAAAGCCGTGGAACGAAAGCGGCAGATTATCGACAGGAATTTTATACCGATTCACCTGCACGATGTTTCGCTCGATCAATATCGGATAACTCCCGGCAAAAGCAAGTGCGCCGCAGGATAGCGCTGATTTAAGAAAGGATCTTCTGTTCATAGGAGCATCTCGAATTAGGTTAATGCAGTCACTAGCCTTTATGGGATTTGCATAATTAGGGAATCTCGAAGGCCTAAGCTCTAGCTTCGCGAAACTGGAGGCAGCAGCCTCCAAAACCGAATTTCTAAGCTAGAACCTGGGAACTAGCAAAACTGAGATATAACGCACGACATCTTCAAGATCGCGGCGGGCTGACAATGACAGCGTTACCTCATAATCCATGAGGGCAGTTCTTTTTCCAGCTGCTCAACTGTAACGCTTTCTCCGCGATCAAGCTCCGCCATTACTTGACGTACAGCCACAATAAACTCAATTTCTTGCGCAATCTGGTGTAAAGAAACTTCATCCGGCAGCCGCAAAAGCAAATCTTTGATAATTTCCTTGCTGCTCATGTTGCCGGTATTCATAAATTAATTTCCTGACGGCCTGACTGTTTTGATGGGACCGAGTATAAAACAACGGAACATGGCGTACAAACGAATACATCCTTAAGTCATTCATGGTTCGACAAGGCCCTCCTGAGCGTAGCCGAAGGGCTCACCACGAACGGCTTAAGGAAACCACGTTCGATTCAAATAAGCCCTTCTTCCGTCATCGCTTTTTGCACCGCCGGACGCGCGGAAATTTTAGCGACATAGTCCACCAACACCGGCCAGCGGGAAATATCGACATCGACATACGCGCCCCAACCCAGCGTGACGAACAAATAGGCATCTGCCACGGTAAAATGCTCGCCTAGCAAAAATGCCCGGTTCGCAAGCTGCTCCGCGACGGTTTCCAGACGCGAAGTCAGTGACGCAATCGCCATTTTTTTAGCGGCTTCAGGCGTGGCGGGGTTAAACAACGGCCCGAATCCGCCTTTATGAATCTCGGTTGCAATAAAATTCAGCCATTGCTGCAACCGATAACGTTCGAACGTGCCCGCTGAGGGGACTAAGTGCTTACCCGGCGCCTGATCGGCAAGATACTGAACAATCGCCGGACCTTCGGTCAGCCGGTTGCCGTCGTCCAGTACCAGCACCGGCACATAACCGTTAGGGTTTATCGACAGGAAATCCTCCCCGGTTTTGGTGCGCTTAGTCGCCAAATCGACTTCAATGAGTTCAATCGGCAGTTCCGCTTCGCAGGCTATGATATGGGGCGATAATGAACAGGCCCCTTTGCTGTAATAAAGTTTCATGATTTTTTCCTCCGGGTTGCATTAAATTAATAAACAAGGCTGATCAAATGAAAACAATCTGTCATTAAATACACCACATGGTCACGCCATGCAAGGTTTTGCGCTATCGACGACAACGGGTCGATCTTTATGGTTGCTACTAACAACCGGAGTGCAGGCACCCAAAGCAGGCGCATTAGGCGAAGCTTGCACTTCCTGACTTCACTCGTGAATTACCGCATTTCCTTTTTCCACCTTCTGTAAAAAAGGCGCAACAACCAGCGAAGCCGCGAACATAACGGCGATAACCTGGAACAGGTTATTAAAGGTCATCACTTCCGCTTCCCTCATCGCAAGCCCGGTGATTTGCTTTAACGCGGCCAGATCGGGATCGGGTAAATTCATTTGCCCCATCGACTCGGTTAATCCTTCCAGTATTTGCTGCGCCTGGTAGCTGGTTGCGGTAACCGAGTCGCGCAACACGGCATAATGCGCTTTGGTTAAATAAATCATTTGCGTATTGGCGACCGCGAGCCCGATCGCACCGCCCAAATTACGCATCAGGTTATAAAGCCCGCTGGCGTTTTTAACTTCTTCGACCGGCAACCGGCCTAAGGCCAGCGTGTTGATCGGCAGGAAGCACAGCATCAAGGCGCTGCCCCGGATAGCCTGCGGCCAGAAAAACTCCCAATAGCCGGATTCGACGGTTAAATTGCCATTCAACCACGAACCCAGCGCAAACAAGCCAAGTCCCAGGCACAGCATCCAGCGCAAATCCATTTTTTTCTCCAATGGCCCCGCGATAAACGCGGAGAGTAACTGGAATATGCCGACAACCATCAAATAGTGGCCGATTTGCAGACTGTTAAGGCCTTTAACGCTGGACAGATAAATCGGCGTCAGATAAATGATCGTATAAAGCCCCACGCCCAGTACAAAACTGTAACCGCAGCCTATCGCAAAATTGATATTGCGGAATGCGTAAAGGTCGATGATCGGGTGAGGCGTTTTTAACTCCCACACCAGCATGCCGATGCCGCTGACGACCGCGACAAGGGTCAACGCGACAATCAGATGATCTTCAAACCACTGCTCGCTTGCGCCTTCTTCGAGCACAAACTGCATGCTGCCCAGGAACACGGCAATCAGCGCTATGCCGACAAAATCGATTTTCTGCAGCAGCGACCAGTCCGGCCGGTCAATATCGAGGTACTTCCACACCAGGACGCAAACGATGATGCCGGGGATGACGTTGATCAAAAACAGCAATTCCCAGTTGTAGGTTTCGGTAAGATAACCGCCCAGCACCGGGCCGACGGTCGGGGCCATCGTCACAATCAAGCCGAGCACGATGCTCATGCTCGGTTGCAATCGCGGGGGGAATAATATGAAGATCACGGTAAAGGTCATCGGGATCATCGCGCCGCCGACAAAGCCCTGCAAACAGCGGAACGCAATCATCGACGGCAGGTTCCAGGCGAATGCGCAAAACAGGCTGGCCAGCGTGAATCCGCCCGCCGAGATGACGAATAAATAGCGGGTCGAAAACACCCGGCCCAGCCAGCCGGACAGTGGAATAACGATGACTTCGGCAATCAGGTAAGAAGTCTGCACCCAGGCGATTTCATCCTTGGTCGCGGACAGCCCGGCCTGGATTTTCTGCAAGGAACTGGCGACGATCTGGATGTCCAGCACCGCCATGAACACGCCAATCGCCATGCTGAAAAAACCGATCCAATGACCCAGGGTCAATGGCGCTTCGGTATCCTGCTGATCCGTCTTTACCACGGGCTTAATGCACTTTGACTTTAACTTCGGCCGACAAGCCCGGCCGTAGCAGCTGGATGTTCTCGGACGCGTCGAAGACTATCTTGACCGGCACCCGGCGCACAATTTTGGTGAAGTTGCCGGTGGCGTTTTCCTCGGGCAGGATGCTGAATTCGGAACCGCTGGCCGGTGAAAAACTGTCCACTTTACCGGCCAATTCAAGGTCGGGATAGGCGTCCACTTTAATCGTAACAGGCTGCCCCAAGCGCATGTGTTGCAGCTGGGTTTCCTTGAAATTCGCCTCAACCCAGATTTTGCTGTTTTGCACCAGAGAGGCCAACGCAACGCCGGGGCGGACCAACTGCCCAAGCTGCACGCCGCGATTGCCGATGACGCCGTCTACCGGCGCTTTGATCTGGGTATGTTCCAGGTCGATTTTCGCCAGGCTCAATTGCGCCTTGGCGTTTTCCAGCCGCGCTTCGGTTTCGGTGATTTCAATATCGAGCGTCGCTAGCTGGGTATGTTCCGCGTTGGCTGCGGATTGCGAGCCTCTGAGTTCGGCCGCGGCCTGTTTGGACTCCGATTCAACCTTATCCAGGGATTGCCTGGCCGCCGATCCCCTGTCAATCAGGTTCTGAAAGCGTTCCAGATCTTTCTGAATATGCTCCCGCCTGGCTTGCACCGCCGCTATGTTGGCGCCCGCGGTTTCGACATGCGCCCGCTGGGAGGTTTTCATCGCCCGCAAACGCTGGATATGCGCTATTTCCGCGCTGACATTGGCCTCGGCCTGAATGACCCTGGCCTGATAATCCCGGTCGTCAATCGTCACCAGCACATCGTTTTGCTTGACCGCCTGATTGTCGTTGACGGCTATCTGCGTCACATAACCCTGCACCCTGGGACTGATCAGTACGATGTTGCTTTGCAAATAGGCATCATCGGTGGCTTCGTATTGCCGGCGATCCAGCAGCCAGTAGCCTGTTCCTGCGACCAAAGGAAGGGCTATCAATAAAATCAGTAAAACAGAACGGAAACTGCGCATAAACGACCTTGATAAACTAAACGGTTTAGTTTAGTCTAACTTATCATTTGGCATTACGCAAAAATAAAACAATGACTTCAGAACCCATCGATCCTAAGCGGCAAGCCATTCTTGATGGCGCGACCCGCATGTTTCTGGCGCACGGCTACCGCAACGCAAGCATGGAAAAAATCGCCCAGGCCGCACCGGTTTCCAAGGCGACGCTGTACAACCATTTCGACAGTAAAAGCGCCCTGCTCTCGGCGGTCATTTCCGACCGTTGCAAATCTTTACTGCAAACCATGACCCAGGTCACTATCGAACTGGATGATGTCGAAAACAACCTGACCCAAATCGCGACATCCGCCGTGGACTTGATTTTCTCCGAAGACGCCCTGGCCATTTACCGGCTGGTGGTGGCGGAAAGCCCGGATTTCCCGGAACTGGGCCAACTGTTTTATCAAAGCGGGCCGCAAGCCGGACTGACGCAGCTGGAAAATTATTTTCGGCGCTTGAATGCCACCGGAGATTTCAGCATTATTGATCCTGTATTTGCGGCAGACGCGTTTTTCAGCATGTTGAAAGGCGACCTGCATTTGCGCTGCCTATTGTCGAAAACGCTGCGGCCTTCCGCCGACGAAAAAAAACGCCTGATCTCACAGGTCATTGCTTTTTATATGCGGGGAATACTCCATGCCAAGCCATAACCATTATGTAATCGGCGCGTTACTGCTTCTTGCCGCCACCGCGGCTAATGCGGAAACGCTGGAAGACGCCTGGAGCAGCGCCATTAACAACAACCACCAGATCAAAGCGGCGAAAGCCGACACCAGCGCCTCCGAACAGCAGCTGCATTCGGCGGAGGGCCAGCGCTTGCCCGACCTCAACGTCAGCAGCAGCTATACCCAGCTCAGCGAAACGCCGGCAGCCAAAACACAGATCAGCGGGCAAACGGCGACGTTCAACATGTCCCAGCCCGGCAGCGTCAAGGCCCAGGCGATGGCCTCGGTGCCGATTTTTACCAGCGGACGCATCAGTCACAACATTAATGCCGCCGAAGCCTCATTGCAGGCGGTTCAATCCAATGAGACCACCTCGGCATTAAACATCAAAATGCAGGTGGCGGAAGCCTATATCGCGGTATTGCGCATGGAAAGCGCCTTGCAGGTAGCCCTTAGCCATGTCGATGCGCTGGAGCTGCACATGAAGGATGTGAACAATCTGTTCGATCAAGGCATGGTCGCGCGCAACGACGTATTGACCGTCAATGTGGAATTGGCCAATGCCCGGCAGCTGGTCGTGCAGGCGAGCAATCAACTGGACATTGCCAAGGCCCGCTATAACCAGTTGCTGGACCGGAATCTCGCCGACGAGGTTAAGCTGGCCCATCAATTCCCTGAAACGCCTCAGGGAACCTTAAACGAGCTGAGCGGCAACGCATTAAAACAGCGTCCCGAACTGGTCACGCTGGCCCAGCAAATAGAGTCGCTGGAGCAACAGGCGCAGAGTGTAAAAGCCGCGCTGTTGCCGCAGGTCGCGGTCAATGGCGGTTACCAATACCAGGAAAACCGCTATCAGGCCTTTGAAGGCATGTGGACGGCCAATGTCGGAATGGATTGGAAAATCTTTGACGGCAGTTCAGGCCATCGCAGCGATGCGCTTACCCGGCAGGCGATTTCGTTAAAAGAACAACGCGACGACTTATCCAGCATGATCGGCTTGCAGGTAAGACAGGCCTGGCTGGATATTCAGGAAACGCAAAAGCGCATAGCCGTGGCTCAGCAGGCCATAGCACAAGCCGATGAAAACATGAAAGTCACCGCCGACCGCTACCAGCAAGGTTTGTCCACCAATACCGACGTGCTTAAGGCCGAAGATTTGCGCACCACCAGTCATGGCAACTTCAATAATGCCAATTATGATGCGACACTAGCCGCGCTGCATTTGCGGCGCGCGTTAGGTATTTTGTAACACTGGGTTTTCTTGAAATCAGGCCGGCAGGAACATCGAATATGGAAACAAAAATCCGCACATCCACTATCGTCGCGCTACTGATCGGCGGCTTGCTGATCGCGCCGGCAGCCTGGTGGCTAATATGGCGCGAGCCGCCTTTCCCCGAGGGGCTGGTTCAAGCCAATGGCCGCATCGAGGGCGATCATTACACCGCAGCCGGCAAATGGTCCGGGCGCGTCACCGAATTGCTGGCCAGGGAAGGCGACCAGGTTGAAAAAGGCCGGATTCTGGTCAAGCTGGATGATGTCCAGACCCGCGCCCGACTAGATCAGGCCAAATCGGGCGTGGATGCGATTAAAGCAAAACTCACGGCCGCCCGGACCTCGCTGTCAGTGTTCAAGAAAAATGTCCCGTTAAAGATAGAAACGGCTAAAGCGGGGCTTACCCATGCCAATGCAAGCCGGGTTTCCGCCGATGCGACTGAAGAACAGGAACGCAAGGATGCCGAGCGCTTTCGCGAACTGTTAAAAAGACAGACGGTAGAACAACATCGCAGCGAACAGGCCGAGCTAAGCTGGAAGGTGGCGCGCGCCCAACACACCACGACTCAAACTGCCGTCACCCAGGCGGAAAAACTGCTGGCCGAAGCGAGTCTGGGTTGGGAGCAGGTTAAAGCGCAGGAGGATGAAGTCGCGGCGCTGGAAGCTCAGGTGACGCAGGCGGAAGCCGCGCTGGCCGAGGCGCAAAGCGTGCTGGACGATCTTGTTGTCCGAGCCCCTGCAAGCGGCATGATAACCACCCGTATCGTCGATGCCGGCGAAGTGGTCGCGGCCGGCAGTCCGCTGTTCGATATTGTCGATCTGGATCGTCTGTATCTGAAAGTCTATGTGCCGGAGAAAGAAATCGGCAAGGTTCGCCTGGGGCTGGCCGCCCAAATTTATACCGACGCATTTCCTGACCGGCCTTTCCCGGCAACGCTGCGTTATATCGCCTCCCAAGCGGAATTCACGCCTAAAGAAGTACAAACGCCCGACGAACGGGTCAAGCTGGTATACGCCGTCAAACTTTATCTGGATGAAAACCCGGATCACCGCTTGACTCCCGGTCTGCCCGCCGACGCGGTGATACGCTGGCAGGAGAATGCGCCATGGGCGAAACCGCGCTGGTAAATGAAAAACCCGTCATCAAAGTACAGGGATTTTGCAAAAGCTATAAAAAACAGCCTGCCGTAAAAGGCGTCGACCTGAGCGTCGAGCGTGGCGAAATTTACGGACTGATCGGGCCGGACGGCTCCGGCAAGAGCAGCCTGATGAAAGCGATTGCCGGGGTGCTGTCCTTTGAACAAGGCGAGTTGGAAGTATTCGGCATCAAGGTTGATTCCGAATCGGCTGCCGAGCTTATAAAGGCCCGGTTGGGATTCATGCCTCAGGGGCTGGGGCTTAATCTCTACGCTGACTTGTCGGTAGAGGAAAATATCGATTTTTTTGCGCAACTGCGCCAGGTAACGCCCGCCCAACTTGACCAGCGCAAACGGAAACTGCTCGGCATAACCCGGCTGGACAAGTTTCGCGACCGGCCGATGAAAAATCTCTCCGGCGGCATGAAGCAAAAACTGGGTCTGGTTTGTACGCTGATTCATGAACCTGAACTGATCATCCTTGATGAACCGACGACCGGCGTCGATCCGGTTTCGCGCGGCGATTTCTGGGCCATACTGGCCGAACTGCTGCGCGAACAGGGCGTTACGGCCTTGGTTGCTACCGCGTATATGGATGAGGCGGCCCGTTTCCATCGACTTTCCTTGATGTATGACGGACTCATACTGGCCGCTGGGGAACCGGAATTTATTTGCCGTCAGGCGCAAGGAAGTCTGGTGGAGCTGTCGGCCGAACCGCAGATTCAGGCGCTGGATCAACTTAAAAATCATTATTCGCAGGTCGAAGCCATCGGCTCCCGGTTGCGGGTTTTTGTCGATAATCAGTCTTCGGATCAGGCGGCAAAAACAGTCTCCGGTTTGCTGGTTGGCGTCGATATTAAAGCCATTCGCGCGTCCCAACCCGAGCTGGAAGATGCTTTTATCGCCTTGTTGCGCAGGCAGCGGCTGTCCGAGCAGAAGACAAACTCGCATACCGTTCCCCGTTTCGATAAACCCTTGCTTCAAAATCAGGGCATCGCTATTGCGGCGCGGCAATTAACCCGCGATTTCGGCCGGTTCCGCGCGGTCGATCAAATCGATTTCACGGTTCGGCAGGGCGAGATATTCGGCCTGCTCGGAGCCAACGGCGCAGGCAAGACGACCGCGATTAAAATGCTGACCGGCATACTGCCGCCGACCGGCGGCGAGGGCCAGGTTGCGGGCGCCGATATGCGCTATGCCGGGCAGACCATCAAGGAGCGCATCGGTTATATGTCGCAGGCGTTTTCCCTTTATCTGGACCTGACGGTGATCGAGAACATCCGGCTTTATGCCCGCATTTACGGCGTCAACAGAGACATCATCAAGCAGCGCATAGCCTGGGTCATCGATATTGCCGGGTTAACCGATGTCACCGGACAGATGACAGCCGGTCTGCCGATGGGCATCCGCCAGCGACTGGCATTGGGTTGCGCGTTGGTCCACCAGCCCGGCGTGCTTTTTCTGGATGAGCCCACCTCAGGCGTCGATCCTGTCGGGCGACGCCGTTTCTGGGATATTCTGGTACATCTTGCCCGCGTGGAACAGGTCGCTATTTTGGTGACGACGCATTACATGAGCGAGGCCGAGCATTGCGATCATCTGGCGCTGATGTATGCGGGCCGGGTCATAAGCGATGAGTCGCCGACAAACATGATCCAGTCCTTGCAACAGGAGGCGGGACAATTGCTTGAAATCACCACCGACCGTCCGCTGGAAACGCTGGCTTTGCTTAAACAGGCCGGGTTCAACGGCGCCGCTTTATTCGGCAAACATATCCATCTGCTGGCGCTGGATATTGCAGCCGCGGAAAAACAGATTCGCACGTTGCTGGATCGGCAGGCTATCCGGCTGATTGATTCAACGATCCACGCGCCTACGCTGGAGGATGTTTTTGTTTACCGGGTTCTGGCCCTGGAAAATAAGGAGCGGTTATGAACTTAAGCCGGGTCTGGGCGGTGGCCTATAAAGAATGGCGTGAAGTTTTGCGCGACCGGCTGTTTTTCACCATGGCTTTTGTGCTGCCTTTATGCATCTTTCTGGTGCTGGGCTGGGGAATTTCCTTCGACGTGGAAAAGATCCCGTTCGCCGTACTCGATCAGGATAAGACGGCGATGAGCCGGGACTTTCTGCACCGGTTTATCGACTCCCGTTATTTCAACTACAAAGGCGATGTCCGCAGCGAACGCGAATTCGACGCGCTGCTCGCGCATAGCGACATACGCTTTGCGATTGTCATCCCGCCCAAATTTCAGGAGCGTCTGCTGGCCGGACAATCGACATCGGTGCAAAGCCTTATCGATGGCGTTTTCCCTTACCGGGGACAGGTAACCCGAAGTTATGTATCGGGTATTATCGCCAATTTTAATCGTCAGTCTTTGGCCGGTTATTTAACCGGCGCCCGGGGCCTTTCCCAGGAACAAGCCCTTGGCCGGGTAGCCCCCGTGTTGCTTGAACCCCGTTATTTGTACAACCAGGCCCTTCGCAGCCAGTGGTCTATGGCGTCAGGATTGATGATGCTGGTGTTGATGGTGACTCCGCCGTTTCTTACCGCGTTGGGCGTGGTGCGGGAAAAGGAAAACGGTTCCATCTATAATATTTACGCCTCCACTATCAGCCGTAGCGAATTTATTCTGGGTAAATTCCTGCCTTATCTGCTGATTTCCTGCTTGAACATTCTTGTTCTCTGGTGGGTGGTCATGAACGTGTTCGGCACCCCATTCAAGGGCGACCCGCTGTTTTATTATGCCGCGTCGGTGATTTATGTGATCTGTACGGCCGGTGTCGGCCTGCTGGTATCGTTGCTGGTTCAAACCCAGGTTGCCGCGATAACGCTGACGATGGTGATTTCCTTTGTTCCGGCTATGCTGTACTCGGGTCTGCTGGTGCCTATTGAATCAATGGAGCCGGGAACCCGATTCGAGGCGCATTTGTTCCCGACGCTTTATTATCTGCGTATCTCTTGGGGCAGTTTTCTTAAAGGATTGGGCTGGGCCGAACTTTGGTTCGAGGTGGCGGCGCTAATGCTCTACGCGGTTATCCTGTGGGTTGTCGGTTACCTTAATTTCCACAAAAGGCCGAGGCGATGAACGGCAACCGTTTCCTGTTATGGTGGGACCGCGTGATAGCCATGACCGTTAAAGAGCTGAAACAGCTTTTCCGCGATCCGGTCCTGCTTGCGATCATTGTTTATTTTTTTACCGCCGACGTCTATCTCGCAGGCGAAGGCATCAAGCTGAATCTTCACAACGCATCGGTGATGGTCATCGATCACGATCATAGCGCCGCGTCCCGTGAATTGATTTACCGCTTTCGCCCGCCTTATTTTGATTTGAAGGGGGAAATTTCCGGCAAGAAAGAAGCTGAAAATTTGTTAAATAAAGGAAAAGTCCTGGCTGTACTGGATATACCGGAACATTTCCAACGGAACCTGTTGCGGGGAAAGCAAGTCGCTGTTCAATTGCAGGTGGATACCAGCGATACGGTACTGGGCACACTGGCAACCTCGTATGCCGCGCAAATTACCGCGGACTTCGGCCAGGACTTTGCGATGCAAGAGCTTGGGCTGGCCGCCGGGCAGACGGATAACCTGCCCGTTATTGAGGACCGGCACCGGGTGCTGTACAACCCCAACCAGATTGACGGCTGGTTTATGTCGATCTCGGAGCTGTTGACCGTGATCACGATACTGTCGATGCTGCTGCCCGCTGCCGCTGCGGTTCGGGAAAAGGAGCGCGGAACCATTGAGCAGCTCGCGGTGTCTCCGCTGACGCCGTTACAGATTCTGCTGCCCAAAGTCATCGCGATGAGTCTGGTAATTCTTCTGGGTACTGCGGTATGTTTATTTCTGATTATCATCCCGGCCTTCCATTTGCCGGTTAAAGGCAGCATCCCGCTGTTCTTTGCGGTAACGGCTTTGTATGTATTCGCCACCTCGGGGATAGGTTTGTTCATAGCCACCGCCAGCCGTACCTTGGGCCAGGTGACGATGCTGGTGGTTTTACTGATGATGCCGATATTGCTGCTTTCCGGCGTATGGACGCCGCCGGAAGCCATGCCGCAAGGTCTGCGCTGGGCCATGACTTTTTCACCGTTGTATTACTTGACCGAAATGAGCTATGCCATTTTGCTCAAAGGAGCGGACATGTATATTTTGAAGGATTTGCTGCTGGGTTTAACGCTGTTGGGCATTGCCTTCTTCAGTTTCGGCGTGTGGCGTTTCCGGCGGCAATTCGGATAATCCGCTTCCGCTTGCTTGATAGAGAGAAGTACGCAGATAAATTACGTGATGCGCACTTCTCCACCGATCGGCCTTAAGGGTTAAAGGGCTGAACATCGCCCGGCTTACGCAGCATTTTATTCACTTCGTCAAGATGCAGTTCTTCCCCGACAATCATGTCTCTGGCATATTCCTCCAGCAACACTGAAACGCCCTCGGACGCTTTCAGCAGTTCAAAATAGGCCGCTATCGCCGTTTTCTCGTGCTCCAGGCTTTCTCTCAGGATATCGCCAATATCGTGCTTGGCCGTTTCCAATAATGGGCCGATCTTCAGCGAAGGATGTCCGCCCAACAAGGTCACCAGCTCGCCCGCTTTATGCGCATGGGCGAGGCTCTCGTCAGCATTGCCCTTAAGCCAGGAAACAATCGGAATGCGGTTATAGCCGTACACCATCAGAGAGTAATGCGTGTAGCGAACAACCCCCGCCAATTCAAGCTCCATAATTTTATTAAGAATGTCTACAGCCTGTTGCTTTTGTTGATCGTTCATATCGATTCCCCTTTTGTTGAAAAAAATACGCCGCCTAACCATCAAAGCCCTGATAGCAATATACGACACCGCTCGTCCTCGATATTCGAGTATAAACCTATCTATTTCGGATAGATAAGCAATCCTGCAAAATCGGCAATACTACTTAGTACAAACGCTTGCAGGATTCGCCGGTATAAATCCCCAATCTAACGGTATGCCTGATACCGCCTTTTCAGTTATAATCCCCCATTTTTATTGCCCAAGAGCATTAAACCGTGTCCAGCATAAACAACGACTTATCTACTTTTCAGGGACTCATCCTGGCCTTACAGAAATACTGGTCAGATCAAGGTTGTATTTTATTGCAGCCGCTGGATCAGGAAGTGGGCGCGGGGACGTTTCATCCCGCCACATTTTTACGCGCCATAGGCCCCGAGCCTTGGAATACGGCCTATGTGCAACCTTCGCGCAGGCCGACCGACGGCCGCTTCGGCGAAAACCCCAACCGCCTGCAACATTACTACCAGTTCCAGGTGGTGTTAAAACCGTCGCCGGACAATATCCAGGAACTGTACCTGGGGTCGTTGCGCCATTTGGGTCTGGATCTGCTCGAACACGATGTGCGCTTCGTCGAAGACAATTGGGAATCGCCCACCCTGGGCGCATGGGGCTTGGGCTGGGAAGTCTGGCTGAACGGCATGGAAGTGACCCAGTTCACCTACTTCCAGCAAGTCGGCGGCCTTGAATGCAGGCCGATCACCGGCGAAATCACTTACGGCCTGGAGCGCATCGCGATGTACCTGCAGGGCGTTAAAAGCGTTTACGACCTGGTCTGGACTAACGGCCCGTTCGGCACGGTCACTTACGGCGACGTGTTCCATCAAAACGAAGTGGAAATGTCCGCCTACAACTTCGAGCACGCCAACGTCGAGTTCATGTTCGAGTGTTTCAACACCTACGAGCAGGAATGCACCAAGCTGATCGAATTGAACTTGCCGCTGCCAGCCTATGAAATGGTGCTGAAAGCCTCGCATGCGTTCAATCTGCTGGATGCGCGCCACGCCATTTCAGTTACCGAGCGCCAGCGGTATTTGTTACGAGTCAGGAATTTGGCCAAATCCGTTGCTGAAGTTTATTACCAACGCAGGGAATCGCTGGGGTTTCCGATGTGCCAGAATAATTAAAAGGTTTGCTTACCCATGTTAAAAAGACTTTATATCCACAACTATAAATGCTTAGTTAATTTTGAAATTAACTTTGACAAAGATATTAGTCTTTTTTTGGGAGCGAATGGTTCGGGTAAATCTACGGTTTTTGAGGTTTTAACTAAGTTACGAAGAGTGATTATTGGTGAAGAGAAGGTCGATAATGTTTTTGACCTTACTGATTCTCCTCGTTGGTTAAAACCCGAAGTATCTGATATACGTTTTGAGTTAGATGTTGAAATTGGGAATTCTGTTTACAGATACATATTAGTATTAGAGCTCGATATATCAGATTTTGAAAATTTTAACATTAAAGAAGAATACTTATATCTCAATAATAAAGCACTTGCCGAATCGAAAGATTACAAGACGTCAGTTATATCTTTTGATAAAAAAAATGAACAACTTTCATCTGATATTACTCGTTCCAGTATAAATCGCTATATTTCATTTTATGCAAAAGAATTTTTACAGTATCTGCGCACATTGTTAATAGTTCGTATTAATCCTTATCAAATGGTTTCTACTATTAGCAAAGGTAATGCCGAGATAAAAACAGATTTTTCAACTTTTGCCGAATGGTTTGCACATCTTAATGAAAAGAATAGAAAAGGCGTATCTTCATTTGAAAAAGCGATGCGCGATATTCTGCCAGGGTTTGATTATTTTAGAATTGAGCAGGCAGGACAAGCCAAAGTACTACAGGTAGACTTTGAAAATAACGCTAATAAAAAAATTATTAGTTATTATCTTAACGAGCTCTCGGAAGGTCAAAAAGTATTAATTGCGCTTTATTCCTTGGTTTACTGCACACCCGAAAATTCACTTATTTGCATTGACGAACCTGAGAACTTTTTAGCCTTGCCGGAAATTCAGCCTTGGTTTGATGTTCTCTACGATCAATGTGCGGAAAGGAATTTACAAGCACTTTTAATTTCACACCATCCTAAAATTATCAACTTGCTAGCAAGTGATTCCGGTTATTGGTTTAGCCGTGAAAATAATTTAACCAGAATACAAAAAATCAGCCCTGAAGATGAAAGCGGACTTTCTATCGCAGAATTAATAGACAGAGGCTGGATTTATGAGCAATAAAGCACAAGTGTATATCTTGTGCGAGGATACCGTTCATTATCATTTTGCTAAAAAATACTTTGAACTACTTGGATTTAATAATAGAAAAATAATTGGAAAATATAATCCAAGAGGTCGTAGCGTAGGCTCTGGAGCAGAATTTGTAAAAGACCATTATGAGAAAGAAATTAAAGCGTTTCATAGCAAAGCAAATCATCTAGATTATATTTTGGTCGTCATTATTGATGATGATACTAAAGATAACGCTAAAAATTTATATCAAAAATACATGCCTTCACCGAATGAGGCTATTTTAATATTTTCACCTATTCGTAATATTGAGTCATGGTTTTATTATATTGATACAGATGATTTTCATGCCGAAGATAAAGATAATCAAGGCAAAGTAACTGATTATAAAAACCAATATAAAGGCTCTAAGCCCACAGAATTTGCTAAAAGATTAAAAAATGAAATCTGCATTAATGGCTTGCCTCAAAATGCCCCGTCATCGTTACATCAGGCTTGCAACGAAATAAATCGTCTTAAAAATTAAAGAGATTACCGTGATAGAAAAACAGAATTTACTTTTTGAATTAGGTTCGGAAGAGCTGCCGCCCAAGACCTTGCTGAAACTGAGCAACGCCTTGCTGAACAACATCATCCAAGGACTTAATGCCGCCGAACTGACGTTTACCGGCAGCAAGGCTTACGCCACGCCCAGACGCCTGGCCGTTTTCATCGAAAACCTGTCCACGGCGCAACCGGATAAAACCGTAGAAAAACGCGGCCCTGCTCTGCAAGCGGCATTTGCGCCGGACGGCACGCCCAGCAAAGCGGCTTTAGGCTTTGCGCTCAGCTGCAATACCAGTTTCGACCAACTGGAACGCCTGAAAACCGACAAAGGCGAATGGCTCAGCTTTACTCAAGCCGTCAAAGGCCAAGCGACGGAAAGCCTGATCCCGGACATTATCCGCCAGAGCATCGCCGGATTGCCGATTGCCAAACGCATGCGCTGGGGCAGCTTCACTACCGAGTTCGTCAGACCCGTCCACTGGGCCGTCCTGCTTTTCGGCGACAACGTCATCGACACCGAAATTCTGGGCCTCAAAACCGGCGCGGCTACACAAGGCCACCGCTTTCACGCGCCGCAAAAAATCACCCTGACCAAGCCGGAAGACTACGCCGATGCCTTGTACAAACAAGGCCATGTCATTGCCGATTTTGAGCAACGGAAAACCATCATCCGCGACGCGGCGCAGAAAGCCGCCGCCGCAGTGAACGGTATTGCGCACATCGAGGACGATTTGCTCGAAGAGATTGCCGCCCTGAACGAATGGCCGGTGCCGATTACCGGGGCTTTCGATCCGCGCTACCTGGAACTGCCGCCGGAAGTGCTGATCACCACAATGCAAACCAACCAAAAATATTTTCCGGTTAAAAATGCCGAAGGTGGTTTACTGGCGAACTTTATTACGTTCAGCAATATCGAAAGCAGCAACCCCAAGTCCATACAACAGGGTAATGAGCGCGTTGTGACACCGCGTCTTTCCGATGCGGAATTTTTCTGGAACCAGGACCGGAAAAAGATGCTGGAAGATCGCGTTGAAAGCCTGTCCAGCGTTATTTTCCAGGAGAATTTGGGCACGGTTTACGACAAAACGATACGAGTTCGCAATCTCGCAAAATTTATTGCCGGACACCTGGGCGCCGATGTTGAATTAGCCGAACGCGCCGCGTTATTGGCAAAAACCGACCTGATGACCGAAATGGTCGGCGAATTCGGCAACCTGCAAGGCATTATGGGACGCTACTATGCGCTGGCGGAGCATGAACCGAAATCGGTCGCGCTGGCGATTGAGGAACAATATTTCCCCAAACAATCAGGCAGTCCGACTGCCGGCAGCACAATTGGGCAAATTCTTGCGATTGCGGAAAAAATAGATACCCTGGTCGGCATTTTTGCGGTCGGTTTGATCCCTACCGGCGACAAAGACCCTTATGCATTGCGCCGCGCCGCATTAGGCATCCTCCGCACCATCATAGAGAACAAACTCAACATCAACATTGTCGAATTAACCGAATTCGCCAGCGCTCAGATCAAAACCGTTTCCGGGCAAACCCGCGATCAAGCCGAAACGGCCGACCGGGTGATCGATTTCATTTTCGACCGTTTGAAAGGCTATTGCCTCGACCACGGCTACACAGCGGATGAATTCGACGCCGTCCTTACCGTGATTCCGGCGGAACCTTTGGATTTCATGCAGCGTTTGCAGGCGGTTAAAGCCTTCAGGCAACTGCCGGAAGCCGAAAGCCTGGCCGCGGCGAATAAACGCATCCGCAATATCCTGAAAAAGTCGGACACCCAACCGTCGGCCACTGTCGGCGCATTGATTGAGCCGCAGGAAAAACAGTTGTTGCAAGCCGCACAGCAATCCGAAAGCGACATTCAACCGCTGCTGGCGCAACGTAATTACCAAGCGACGCTTAACCGTCTGGCGGAATTACGCAATGACGTCGATGCGTTTTTCGATCATGTGATGGTGATGACCGACGATCTCGACTTGCGCGCCAACAGGCTGGCATTGCTGAACCTGCTGTCCGAGCAGTTTTTGACTTGTGCCGACATTTCCAAATTGCAATCGTAAATGAACAGATCACATAATTCATCGTTCCCGCGCTCCGGCATGGGAACGCGGATGCTACCGCTCCAGCGGTGCGGGAACACACGATAAATCATGCCCGAAAACCGCTACGTGTTACTGGATCGTGACGGCGCCATTAACCGAGACTCCGATGATTTCATAAAATCCCCGGAAGAGTGGCTGCCGATTGAAGGCAGTCTTGAGGCCATTGCGCTGTTCAACGAGCATAACTATAAAGTCGTGGTGGTCACTAACCAGTCCGGCGTGGCCCGCGGCTTGTTCGATGTCTCCACGCTGGAAAAAATCCATGCAAAAATGCGGCGCATGACCGAACAGAAAGGCGGAAAAATCGACGCGATCTATTTTTGCCCGCACGGGCCGGACGACGGCTGCAACTGCCGCAAACCCAAACCGGGGCTGCTTGAACAGTTTGCAGCAGACCACCATGCCAGCCTGACCGGCATGGTGGTTATCGGCGATTCGCTCCGCGACCTGCAATCGGCGCAGGCCGTCGGCGCCAGCCCGATACTGGTCAAAACCGGCAAAGGCCGCAAAACCCTAAACGAAAACCCTAATCTCAACATCCCCGTTTTTGAGAACTTATATGACGCAACAAAATTCATCACAACCAGACAATAGACCTAAAAACTATATAGGCTCGGCGCTGTTATTTGTCGGAATCTTCTCGACCGCTACCATTGCCGGGCTATTGATTCTGTTGACCACGCCGTTTCCGTTTGTAATCCGCTACAACATCTCAAAAGCCTGGTGTACCGTTGTGTTATGGATGTCCAAGGCTTTTTGCGGTCTCCGTTATGAAGTCGAAGGACTCGAGCGGATTAATCCGCAACAAGCTGTGATTGTGTTAAGCAATCATCAATCCGCATGGGAAACGCTGGCGTTACGGCATATTCTTCCGATGCAAAGCGTTTTATTGAAACGCTCGTTGCTAATGTTCCCGATTTGGGGCTGGGCGCTCGGCGTCGTCAAGTCCATCGCTATAGACAGGAACAACCAACGCGCCGCATTGCGCATCTTGCTGGAAAAGGGGGCGCTTTATTTAAGCCAGGGTTTATGGATAGTTATTTTCCCTGAAGGCACCCGGACCGCAGCGGGCGAAGTCAGAAAGTTCAGTGCAGGCGGGGCCATGCTGGCGCAAAAAACCGGCGTTCCGGTCATGCCGCTCGCACATAACGCCGGCGATTTTTGGCCGCGCTACAGCTTTTTAAAATATCCCGGCGTCATCAAGGTAAAAATCGGTCCGCTGATAGCGACTAAGGGACGCAAAGCCGCCGACATCAACGCCGACGCGGAAGCCTGGATAGCTCAGGCAATTAAGGAGATGGGTTGATTACAGGCCAATGGCGAAAGACAAAGGGCAAACGCTCTCTTTTGCCCTTTGCCCTTTGCCCTTTGCCTTTCGCCTTTCGCCTTTCGCCTTTCGCCTTTTACTCTTCACATATGCGTATAATGCCGCACATTGCATTTCAATTTAATAATGGTAACGCTCACATGAAAAAACTACTGCTTATTTCCCTATCGGCATTATTGCTCCCTGCTTGCGCAGATAAAACCCAATACGAACAGACTGTACTGGAGCAAATGCAGCTGGAAAAAGACATTAAGGACTACAAGCTGTCCCCCGAACGCATGGCTAAATGCGTTGTTGAGACAACTTCAAAAAACATGCCCGGCATTTTTGTTCTGGACCCCAAGCGCTTGACCGCTTACCGCAACTATACAAGAATGTTGATGCTGTCATCGTCTCAAGACCCTAAAAAAACCCTTGAAGAACTGCGGACTGAGTTCGGCTCGCCAAAAGAACTCGCAGACGCTCATTCAAACTATACCGAAAGCCTGATGGACTGTTTAGCCGTCCTGATTGCGGAATCGGAAGAAACTATAGAGCCTGCAAAAGAAGCAAAATAACGCTGTTGTCGTTTGGCAACGCAACCGGCGGCGGCCTCTTTCCGGCCGCCGCCGACATAAACATCATCCAGCCCCGCAACAGCGCTTAAATTTCTTGCCGCTACCGCATGAACACGGCGCATTCTTGCCCTGATTGGTCTGTAATCCGACCTTGCCGATGGACTTAACCAGCCCGTCCAGATAAAACCAGCCGCCCGCCCGTTTAACAAACTGGCTGATTTCATTCATCACGTACTCTTCGCCATCCTGCGAATAATACGCCTTAAACTCCACCACGCCTTTCGTATCCTTGGCTCCGCCTTTTTTAGTGTTGCCGATTTCCAGACGTCGCCACTCGACTTTTTCCTTGGAAAAGTCGATCGACTCCGGGCGCACAGTGGCATCCCAAGTCTCCAGCAAATACTCGGCGTTATGCAGGGCGTAAGCGGTAAAGCGCGAGCGCATCAAAGCTTCGGCAGTTAGCGGCTTTTTTTCGCCGGAATGAAATAAACCGCAGCATTGGGCGTATGCAACGCCCGAGCCGCAACGACAGAAGGCGGGGGTATCCAACAGAAATTCCTTGTTAAAATTTTGGCTTATTTTACCTTGATTCCTGTTTATTTGCTTAGCCGCGGATTTTCACAGACAAACGCTGATGTTGATGCGGCATAACTATTTATGGCTTGTTTTTTCACCATGAAGGGCATGAAGATAATGAAGGGACGAGAAGTTACCGGTTCATACCATAAGGAGCGCAATCTTCAAGTCCTTCAAGTCCTTCAAGTCCTTCATGGTCTTCATGGTCTTCATGGTCTTCATGGTAAAAATAAATGACAATTTCTGTAATCAGCCCTCATTTTGCGCCGGCTCCATCTGATATTGCAAAGAACCCATCCATCTGCGGCTTAACTGCATAAAAATGTCCATAGGTTATAATGCTCAGCCTTTACGCTCGCACCCATCGCTAACCCTTAACCAGCCCCCGATAACACATTGATCTCTGACAAAACTAAAGCCCATCATCCCAGCAGAAAATTCTGCATTGCGCCGATGCTCGACTGGACCGACAGGCACTGCCGTTATTTTCATCGGCTGATTTCACAACACGCGTTTTTGTATACCGAAATGGTGACTACCGGCGCGCTGATTCACGGCGACCACCGCCGTTTTTTGCAATTTAATGCCGCTGAGAATCCGGTGGCGTTCCAATTAGGCGGCAGCAATCCCCGTGAATTAGCCGTTTGCGCCAAGATGGCCGAAGATTACGGCTATGACGAGGTCAACCTGAATGTCGGCTGCCCCAGCGACCGGGTTCAGAACGGCCGTTTTGGCGCTTGCCTGATGGCGGAACCCGAGCTGGTCGCCGAATGCGTTGCCGCAATGAGCCGGGCGGTGTCGATTCCGGTCACGGTCAAGTCGAGAATCGGCATCGATGAGCGCGATTCTTATGAAGAACTGGTGCAGTTTGTATCGACGGTTGCCGTCGCCGGCTGCGAAACCTTTATCATCCATGCCAGAAAGGCGTGGCTGAGCGGCCTGTCGCCGAAACAAAACCGCGATGTTCCGCCGTTGCGCTACGATATGGTTTACCAAATAAAACAGGACTTTCCGCAGCTGGAAATCATCCTGAACGGCGGCATCACGACTTTGGAGCAGGCCGAAGCTGTTTTGCAGCATGTTGATGGCGTCATGGTCGGCAGGGAGGCCTATCACAACCCTTATATATTGGCCGATGTGGACCGGCGCTTTTATGGCGAGACCCAAGAGCCGCGGTCGCGGGAAATGATTATGGAGCTGTTAATCCCTTATATTCGGCAGCAGCTTGAACTTAACGACGGCGTCCGCCTAAACAGCATCACCCGGCATATTTTAGGACTTTTTCATGGCGAGCCGGGCGCCAGAGGCTGGCGCAGGCATTTTAGCGAAAATGTCTGCAAACCCGGCGCGGACATCAATGTGGTTTTGGAAGCTTTGCCTAAAGGCAAAGGGCAAAAAAGGTTCAAGGCTTAAGTGCAGTTTTTTCGCCTTGCGCCTTTTGCCCTTAGCCTGATCTCAAAAGATGTAGATAAGGAGCGTGAGCTTTAAAATACGATACTCAATACTGTATACTGACCGACTATTTTTTATTACTGAGATTGAAACAATGGAACAGCATTTTGCCAAGATTATCGAAGCGGTCGGTGAAGATTTAAATCGCGAGGGCCTGCTCGATACGCCAAAACGTGCGGCCAAGGCTTTCAAATTTTTAAACAACGGCTACGAAAAAACGCTGGAAGAAGTGCTTAACGGCGCCATCTTTAGCGCCGACACCGAGGACATGGTTATTGTGAAGGATATTGAGCTGTATTCCTTATGCGAACACCATTTGCTGCCGTTTATCGGCAAATGCCATGTGGGTTATTTGCCGAAAGGCAAAGTGATGGGCCTGTCCAAAGTGGCTCGCGTTATCGATATGTACGCACGCCGCCTGCAAATCCAGGAAAAACTGACCAAGCAAATCGCGGACGCGATTGAATTGGCAACCGGCGCCCGAGGCGTGGCCGTGGTTATCGAGGCCAAGCATTTGTGTATGATGATGCGCGGCGTCGAAAAGCAAAATTCGGTAATGACCACGTCAGTGATGACCGGCGTGTTCCGCAAAGAAATCAGCACCCGCTCGGAATTTTTAAATTTGATCAACCGATAGGTCTGACCTGTGGCGAACGAGGTCGAACTGATGACGACGAAAAAGACCGGTGTATTACTGGCGAATCTGGGTTCGCCTACCGCACCGACAACGTCGGCGGTCAGGCGGTTTCTTAAGGAATTTCTTTGGGACCCGCGCGTCGTCAACCTGCCGCGGCCATTATGGTGGGTGATACTGCATTTTTTTGTGCTGCCTTTTCGCCCCCGCAAATCGGCCTCAGCCTACCGCAATATCTGGCATGAAAAAGGCTCTCCGTTAATTTTCCTGACCCTGCAATTGACCGAACGGGTTGCCGATAAGCTGCATGCAAAAGGCGTCACTACCCAGCATGTGATGCGTTACGGCGAGCCTTCGATAGCGAAACAGTTAAAAGCCTTCAAAACGGCGGGCGTCGATAACTTAATCATCCTGCCGCTGTATCCGCAGTATTCCTCAACCACCACCGCGTCCATCTACGATGACGTGGTTAAGGAGCTGAATACCTGGAAACACCTGCCCAACATTCACTTCATCAGCGATTATCACCAGCACAGCCACTATATCGCCGCAGTCGCCGAATCGATCAAGCAGAGCTGGCAAGAGCACGGCAAAAACGAGCTGTTATTGATGTCCTTTCACGGCTTGCCCGAACAACTGACAAAATGGGGCGACCCTTATTTTCACCAATGCCATAAAACCGCGGCCCTGATTGCCGAAAAATTGGGTATCGGTGAGAAAGAATGGATGATTGTGTTCCAATCGCGCTTCGGCAAGGCGGAATGGCTGAAACCTTATTGCGTGGACACCTTAAAGGAGCTTCCGGGCCGCGGCATTAAAAAGGTGGATGTCGTTTGTCCTGGGTTTGCGGTGGATTGCCTGGAAACGCTGGAAGAAATAGCGATGGAGAACAAGGCTATTTTTATGGAGTCCGGCGGTGAAGAATATCGCTATATAGCCGCACTGAATGATTCGGAAATTCATGTTGATGCTATAGTTAATCTGCTTGAACAGAAGCTTTAATTTTAGACATTGCACCACGAAGGCACGAAGAACACGAAGTTTTTATGTTGGCTTTTTCTTCGCGCCCTTCGTGTCTTCGTGGTGAATCAATCAATCTGCTGACATTTATTGATTAATATACGCACTTTTGGTGTTGCAAACGGCGGACAAAGGCTAATCAGATGAAACAAACACTATTACAAAGCTGGCAAGACAGCAGCTGGCCGACCATCAAATCCAGCAAACCGCTGGAAACCGGTGACGGCGTTATCGACCAGCGAACCTTCAACACCATTGAAGTCGATGAACTGTTCGACGCCGTCAATCACGCCTCGACGATTGCCGGGCAAGCGGTGTTATACCGTTCCTTAGCCCAGCCGATGAATGAGTTGGACCAGATCAAGGCCAAACAGCAAGCCGTTGAAGAACTGCGCAATAATCCGGCGCTAAAAGAGCGGCTTGAACAAATCATCCAATACGCTGTACCCGATGAAAAAAACTTCTATTTGCTGTTGTTCGGCGAATTCCTGGGTACGTTCGGCACGGCCAGGGAAGAGCATGAAATCGAGGGCTACGGCTATCTGCAATATAAACGGGGTGTCCGTTTTATGCTGGAACTGGTCGATCAGGTTCAATCTGCCGAAGCCCCGCAAAGCGACTACCTGAAAGGCCTTTTCGACAAAATCAAAGCCTTCGCAGAGTCGCGGCCCTATTCGCTGATGCAGGGACCTGTTTACATCACTGAAAACGATATTCAATGCAAGGAACAACGGAAAGGTTCGTTTTCGCCTGCGGTTATTTTCAAGCCCCGGCTGTTCAAACCGCTGCTGATCAGCCTGTTTTTCGGAGCCGTCTGGGCGCTGGCGCATTTTTTCCCGACCGACATGTTCCAGGTTTCGGTTGAGGCGATCCCGACCGCAAGTATTTTCTTTGTGCCTTTCTTGCTGGTCTATTACCCGATCGTCGGCGGCTTTGACCGCGACAGCTGCATTATTCCGCTGAGAAACGAGTTCAAGAGTTCCCCTGCTGTTGGCGAAACCTTGGATGCGCTGGGCCAGCTCGACGAATTGCTGTCGTTTATCAAATTCGCCGATGCGTTCGGCGGCAGCAAGGTGTTGCCGGAACTGGTCGATGCGCCGCATCACCGGATAAACCTTGAAGATGCCAGAAACCCGGTTTTGGGCAAACAAAACCCGGATTATGTCGGCAACGACTTCGTACTGGAAGACGACAAACTGGTGCTGGTCACAGGCCCCAACAGCGGGGGCAAGACGGCTTTTTGCAAAACCGTCACCCAAATCCAGCTGCTTGCGCAAATCGGCTGCTATGTTCCGGCCAAATCGGCAACGCTGACCGTCGCCGACCGGATTTTTTATCAGGCCCCCGACATCAGCCATCTGGATGACGGCGAAGGCCGCTTCGGCACCGAATTGAAACGCACCAAAGATATTTTCCTGGCCGCAAGCCCGAAAAGCCTGGTGGTACTGGACGAATTATCCGAAGGCACGACCTTCGAGGAAAAAATGGAATCGTCGTCGAATGTGCTGAACGGCTTTTACCGGAAAGGCAACAGCACCATTTTAATCACCCACAACCATCAACTGGTCGATCATTTTGTCGCTCAAGGCATCGGCTTGCCAAGACAGGTCGAGTTTGCCGACGACGCGCCGACTTACAAACTGGTTCCGGGCATTTCGCGGGTCAGCCATGCCGACCGCGTGGCGAAAAAAATCGGTTTTTCCAAAGAAGACATCGACAACTATCTGGCGGATTCATAATGAAAATAGGCACCGCATTATCAAACGGCGCAACCAAAGCCCTGCTGCTCGGCAGCGGCGAGTTGGGCAAGGAACTGGCTATTGCACTGCAACGCTACGGCGTCGAAGTGATTGCCGTTGACCGCTATCCGAATGCACCGGCGCAGCATGTCGCGCATCGCAATCATGTGATCGATATGACCGACACCGAGGCAGTCAAAAAACTGATCGCGCTGGAACAGCCGGATTTTATCATCCCGGAAATCGAAGCGATTGCGACCCAGGCGCTGATTGACATTGAAGCGGAAGGCGGATGTACCGTGGTGCCTAACGCCAGGGCGATTCAGTTGACGATGAACCGGGAAGGTATCAGAACCCTGGCCGCCGAACAGCTTAAAATCCCCACCTCGAACTACGCGTTTGCGCAAAGCTTCGACGAGTTGCAGGCGGCGGTTGACGGCGGCATCGGTTATCCGTGCTTCATCAAGCCGACGATGTCCTCATCCGGCAAAGGCCAGTCGATGGTTAAAAGCGCCGACCAACTTAAAGCGGCCTGGGATTACGCCAAATCCAGCGGCCGGGTCGATACCGGTAAGGTCATTGTCGAAGCCAAAATAGACTTCGATTTTGAAATCACCCTGCTGACGGTGCGCGCCAAAAATCAGCACGGCGAAGTCGAGACTCACTTTTGCGCTCCGATAGGCCATGTGCAGGAAAGCGGCGATTACCGGGAAAGCTGGCAACCGCAAGCCATGAGTGCCGCCGCGATAAAAGCGTCGCAGGACATCGCTTTCAAAATAACCAATGAGATCGCCGGACTCGGCCTGTTCGGCGTTGAATTGTTTATCAAAGGCGATAGCGTCTGGTTTAGCGAAGTCAGCCCCAGGCCGCACGATACCGGCATGGTGACGATGACCACCCAGAAACAAAACGAATTTGAATTGCACGCCAGAGCCATTTTAGGCCTACCGGTCGATACCGCGATGCAAAGCAACGGGGCCAGCGCGGTCATATTAGGCGGCGTGGATGCCGAAGGCGTGATTTACGAAGGACTGGACCAGGCGCTGTCCGTCCCGACCAGCGAAGTCAGGTTGTTCGGCAAGCCAGAGGCTTTTGTAAGCCGGCGCATGGGCGTTGCCTTAGCCACCGCCGAAACGGTCGATGAAGCCAGAAAAAGGGCCGTTAAAGCCGCAAGCATGGTCGTGATTAAACCCGACAGGTAGGCACAATACATGATGAGAATATACGTCAGGCTACCCCGCCTGCCGTCCTTCGGGTTAATGCAAATCCGTTCCAGACAGATTTGTGCCGTTATTTTAACTACTTTACTCATCTCAAATGAGGCGCTGGCCGACATCTATAAATTTGTCGATACTGACGGCCGCATCTACTACACCGACAAGCCTAAACATAGCCTGTACAAACGCATCATCCGCACCCGGCCGATAAATTATTCCGCCGCCCTGCCCTATATAGGCGTCAACAAAAAGAAGTTCGCCGATCTGATTACCGAGGCGGCCAACCGGCACCAAGTCGATGTTAAACTGCTGCACGCCGTTATTCAGGCGGAATCCGCTTATGATGCAAGCGCAATATCCACAGCCGGAGCCGTCGGTTTAATGCAGTTAATGCCCGATACAGCAAAACGCTACGGCGTTGTTAACCGGAATGATCCCGTTCAAAATATCGACGGCGGCACCCATTATCTGAAAGACTTGCTCAGGATGTTTAACTCGAACCTGAATCTGGCCGTTGCCGCCTATAACGCCGGTGAAAACGCAGTAATCCGGCACAACAACTCCATTCCACCCTACCCCGAAACGCGCAATTACGTTAAGACCGTGCTGGCTTTGTATAACAAGTCGCGGCTGAACTAACGGGGTAAGGCGCAAGTATGATAAACGCAAACGACACCGTCGATTTAAGTCGCTTCACGACTGCGCAAGCAAGCATCTATGACAATGTCCTCGAAGAGTTAAAAAGCGGCCGGAAACGAACCCACTGGATGTGGTATATATTCCCGCAATTTGATGGCTTGGGCCACAGTACAATATCAAAACACTATGCCATTAAGAGCATAGAAGAAGCGCGGCAATACCTAAATCACCCTGTCCTTGGAACAAGACTGTTGGAATGCGCGGAAGCGGTTTTTGCCATTGAAGGACGATCAATTTCAGAAATCTTTGGTTACCCGGATGATCTAAAGCTTAAATCTTCGATGACATTATTTACCTATGTGGCGGCTCCATGCTCCGTGTTTTCCCGTATCCTTGACAAGTATTTTAACGGCGAGCGAGACGCTTTGACGCTGCAATTATTAGAGAAACTTAAGGCGAAATGAGGCAAACTGTCATCGGCGTTAGCGTATGTGGCTACGTGACTTATCAATTCAACTTGGGATTTAATGTATGCAAACCAGCAGCCAATTAATACACCACAACCAGACCACCCTGCCTGAGCCGGTTCTGGAAGCCCTGAATCTACACGAAGGCGATGCGATTGTCTTTGAAATTGATCAGGCCGGCGTCCATCTTCGCAAAGCGAAATCCATCGACTCAGCCTTTACTGAAGCGTTGCACGACACATTGAGCGAATGGAATTCTACCGCGGATGACGAAGCGTATGCTGATCTTTGAAACATTTTCTGTTGTGGTCGTGCCTTTTCCGTTCACGGACCAAGATACGACAAAAAGGCGACCTGCGTTGGTGTTATCCAGTACCTCGTTTAATGCTTCAGTGGAGCACTCAGTTTTGGCGATGATTACCAGCGCCAAAAATTCCAATTGGCTGCACGATGTAAATATTTCCGATTTGAATAGCGCCGGACTTTCTTCTGATTCTATTATCCGAATGAAATTATTTACCCTTGATAACCGCTTGATTATCAGAAAAGCCGGTGTTTTGGCTGATAGCGATCAGCAAGCAGTTATCAAAGCTTGCAGTCAGTTGTTTGATATTAATAGTTAGCCGACCTTATGCCTTAGCCCGGCTGACCACATAAACCCCAATCAACACCAAAGCCGTTCCGGCTAACTGCGCTATCGTCAAAGTCTCGCCCAACAACAAAAAAGCCAACGCCAACGTGCCTATCGGCCCGATAGAACTGATGATCGACGCAGAACCGGCGCCAATGCGCCGAATCCCTGCATTCATTAAAAATGCCGGGAGCACGGTCGAAAAAATCGCCATGATCAACGCCAACCAATAAACACTGTCCGGCAAATTTAACAGCTCAACGCCATGCTGAATCACGAAATGCAGGCCGGTCGCAAGACAGGCAACGGTCATCGAATAAGCGGTAAAACGCGTCGATCCTATCCGCTTGACCATCATGCCGCTGCCCATCAGGAAAAAGGCAAACGCGATCGCGCTGCATAAAATCAATGATGATCCCAGCAAGAGTCCCGATGATGTCATGACCGCCATGTTGTCGACAAACACCAAAATCATTCCTGCATAGCTTAAAGCCAACGCAAGCGCTTGGTGCCGGTTAATCGCGCGGCGTTGTATCGCGGCCGTGAACAAAACGACAAAAGTCGGATAGAGAAATAAAATCAAGCGCTCAAGCCCTGCCGAGATATATTGCAGACCTGCAAAATCAAGCAAGCTGGCAACGTAATAGCCCAATATACCTAGACCGAAAATCATCAGCCAGTCCAGTCTGTTCAAGCGTTGCGCATCGTTTGTTTGTGTCGAATCGTTAGCCGACCATAACGCAACCGCAAGAAAAAAAGGCAATGAAATCGCCATGCGCAGCACCATCAAAGTGATCGCGTCCAGTTGATGACTGTAAGCATAAGCCAACTTGATCAGCACCGCTTTGGCTGAAAAGCCTAACGCGCCGAGTAAAACAAACAGGCAACCGATAATAACCTGACGATTGTTTTGCGGTATAGCGGATTCGGGTCGATGCACAAACTTCTCCTTATATATTGGGAAAACTGCGAATCTTGCCGGAAAGACTAACTAAGTGACTGGGGACAAGACCCGCAGTTGCTTAGCTAAAATGGACTTAATGAACCAAAAAAACAGCACTGCGGCGAAAGCTAATAATTTTTCGCAGCCATCGTGTGTTTTGTTTTAGGGATGAGATCATAGGTACTTGGTTCATGGTTTGTATTCTATGAATACGGTTGTACGTTGTCAATTTGCGTTGCATGATAAAATTAAGCTTAACCAACAACGAGTTCAAACTCATGAATCACATTGCCTTAAAAATGCTGATGGGAGATCGGGGCAAATATCTCGGTATCGTCATGGGGCTGACCTTTGCGTCGTTAATCATGACCCAACAACCGTCCATTTTTTTGGGAATTATGTCGCGCTCTTACAGTTTCATATCGGATGTAGGCTTGCCCGATATATGGGTGATGGACGCTAAAGTGCAGTTCGTCGATGACATCAAACCCTTGCAGGACACCGAGCTTTATCGGGTACGCGGCGTTTCAGGCGTGGAGTGGGCCATGCCGATGTACAAGGGGTTGCTAAAAGCGCGGCTGCTCGACGGCACCTTTCAAACCTGCAATGTTATCGGCCTGGACGACGCGACATTAATCGGCGGACCGCCGGTCATGCTGGAAGGAACGATTGAAGATTTACGCCGCAGCGACGGCGTCATCGTCGATATAGACGGCGCCCAGGATAAACTGGGCAAGCCTTCGCCGATACCCGGCGGCAAGCCCATTCCGCTTAAAGTCGGCGACAGTCTGGAGTTAAACGATCATCGCGCGATCGTTGTCGGCATCGCCAAGGTCACCCGTACCTTTCAGTCCCAACCCGTGGTCTATACCACCTATTCCCGCGCCAAGAATTACGCGCCCAAGGAGCGCAAGCTGCTGTCCTTCATTCTGGTTAAAGCCAAACAAGGACAAGACCTTGCCGAGCTGACGCGCCGTATCCGTGCAACAACCGGTTTGGCGGCTTATACGCGAGAAGAATTTGCAACACTGACTTATGAGTATTTTATGCACAACACCGGCATCCCGATAAATTTCGGCATTTCGGTGCTGCTGGGCTTTATCGTCGGCGCGGCCATTGCCGGCCAGACCTTCTACAACAGTACGCTGGAGAACCTGCGTCAATTCGGCGTGCTGAAAGCGATGGGAACCAGCAACTGGATATTGCTGCGCATGATTTTATTACAGGCAGTTTTAGTCGGCGTCATCGGTTACGGTCTGGGCGTCGGTTTGACCGCTTTGTTCGGCTATTCGATGCGTCATACGATACTGGCGTTCAAGTTTCCCTGGCAACTGCTGCTGTTTAGCGGCGCCGGAGTCAGTCTGATTTGCATTTTTGCGGCGCTGCTCAGCATAATCAAAGTGATCCGTTTGGAACCGGCTATCGTGTTTAAAGGCTAAGGCATGAATCCGTCATCATTGGCGGTACGCTGCCAGAATGTGGTCAAAGTTTACGATACCGGCGACCAAAAAGTGACCGCGCTGAACGGCGTCAATCTGGATATTGCGTTGGGCGAACTGATGATGCTGGTCGGCCCTTCAGGATGCGGCAAGACCACGCTGATTTCAGTCATCGCCGGCATTCTGGATCAGGACAGCGGTTATTGCGAAGTATTCGGCGAGGATTTGCTGAACATGAGCAATCAACACAAACTGAATTTCAGGGCGCGCAACATCGGTTTCGTTTTTCAGGCCTTTAACTTGCTGCCGGCACTCAGCGCGGCGGAAAACGTATCGGTACCGCTGATCATCAACGGTATGAAGCGCGCCGAGGCCGAACGCAAGGCCATTGCTGTTCTGGAGCAAGTGGGCTTGGGCGCGCGGGTCACGGCTTTATCTTCGGAGCTTTCCGGCGGACAGCAGCAACGCGTCGCCATTGCCAGAGCGCTGGTGCATAGCCCGAGACTGATTGTTTGCGACGAACCCACCAGTTCGCTGGATCATGAAACCGGGCGCAATGTGATGACCTTGCTCAAGGAAGTGGCTTTGCACAAAGACCGGGCACTGGTCATCGTGACCCATGACGCCCGGATTTTCGACTTCGCCGACCGCATTGCCGAAATGGATGACGGGCATATTGTTAAGGTTAAAGGCTAAAAATTATGCGGCAAAACTTTCGAGCCTTTTGTGCTTTTCGTGGACAATGACCATTAAGAACATGAAGGACATAAAGACTTAAATCCTTCATGTTCTTCATCGTTTAAAAATAAAACTTCGTGTCCTTCGTGTCTTCGTGGTGATCATTTTTTAGTTGATTTACTGGTTATTAATGAGACGTTACCCTAAAACTATCTACAGGAGGTGATATGCAAGTCAAATACACATTACCGATACTGGCGGTTGCCGGATTCCTTTTTGCGTCTTATACGGTCGTTAGCAGCAACAAGCCGATACCGGTTGCTCCGCCCGTGGCCGCGCCCGCCTCCGCACCGTTTAAATCGTTTATTGCCGGAGCGGGTATTGTCGAATCGGAAAGCCAGAATATCGCCATCGGAACGCCCTTGTCCGGCATCGTCAAGACCCTGGCCGTCAAGGTTGGCGACAAAGTCAAAGCCGGAACGTCGCTGTTTTATCTGGACGACCGCGAGACCCGCGCCGACTTGGCCGTTAAGCTCGCCGATCTTGCAAAAGCCCGGGCGGACGTTAACGAAGCGGAAGCTGCGCTCAAAGACACCAAATCACTGAGCGATTTAGCCGAGGCGGTGACCGACCGGCGCGCCATCAGTTCCGAAGAGCTGCTTAGACGCCATAATGCCGAGCTTATCAGCAAAACCAAATTGGACAGCGCCAAGGCCTTGGTACAGCAGGCCGAAGCCGCACTGACAACGACACAAACCACGCTGGCCCGGCTCGTCGTTCAGGCTCCGATAGACGGCGAGGTACTGCAAGTCAATATCCGGCCCGGCGAATTCGCCCAGGCCGGAGCCCTGAACACACCGCTGCTGGTGCTGGGCAATATGGACCGGCTGCATGTGCGGGTTGACATCGACGAAAATGATGCCTGGCGGTTTGACAAAAACAGCAAGGCGGTTGCATACCTGCGCGGCAATCGAAACTTTAAAACCGATCTGACTCCGGCTTATGTTGAGCCCTACGTGGTGCCTAAAAAATCGCTGACCGGCGACAGCACCGAACAGGTTGATACGCGTGTATTGCAGGCGCTGTACAGTTTCGACCGGAACCAACTGCCGGTCTATGTCGGCCAGCAAATGGACGTATTCATCGAAGCCAAGGATTATGCAGGCAACGGCGGCTCGCCGTTATGATCCGTCGCCCGCTTGCGCTTTTTGCTGTCCTGCTGTTATCCGGCTGCTCCGCTGTCGGCCCCGATTATGAGCGCCCGAAAATCCCGGTTCCTGAGCAATGGGCTGAATCGGCTGTCGGCACACAAGCCCAACCGGATAAATGGTGGAAAACCTTTAATGACCCGGTACTCGACAAACTGATCGGCGACGCCATCACCTCCAACCTGGATTTAAAGCTTGCGCTGGAGCGGGTTAAAGACGCCCGCGCCCTGCGCACCGCGACCATTGCAGCGGGCTTGCCCAGCCTGGACGCCAAAAGCAGCGTCAGCAGGCGGTTCAACAATTCCTCCTCGCCGGCTTCCCAAACCGGCACATCCTCTGCGGGCGGCGGTTTTGGCATCGGCAATCAGTTCATCAATATTTTTCAAATGGGCTTTGACGCCCAATGGGAGCTGGATTTTTTCGGCGGCATCAGACGTGCGGTAGAAGCCGCCGATGCAACGATCGATGTCGAAGTTGAAAACAGCCGGGATGTCCTGATCACCCTGTTGGGCGATGTCGCCCGCAATTACATCGAACTGCGCGCCAATCAACGACTGATCGCAATCACCCGTGAAAATTTGCACGCACAACAGGAAACCCTACAGCTGACGCAAATCCGGCGACAGGCGGGACTTGCGAGCATGCTTGAAGAAACTCAGGCGCAAGCCCTAGCTGCCACGACAGCGGCGCAATTGCCTAACTATGAAGCATTAGTCAAGCAATCGATACATGCACTCAGCGTATTGCTCGGCAGGGAACCCGGCGCCCTGACCGTTCGGCTTGACCAGCAAGGCGCAATCCCAACCGTTGCCTCTAATGTGCTAGCCAACCTCCCGTCCGAATTATTACAGCGCAGGCCGGATATTCGCCGCGCCGAACGGCAACTGGCCGTCGCCAATGCATCGGTCGGCGTTGCGATCGCGGAGCTTTATCCGAAAATCAATCTGGCCGCATTCCTCGGCTTGCAAAATACAACCATCACCGACTTCACCCCGATCGGAAAATCATGGTCGGCAGCCTCGACATTAACCATGCCGATCTTCAACTGGGGAAAACTGAACGCCAATATCAACAGCAAAAAAGCGCAATTCGAGCAAGCCTTCCTGAGCTATCAATCCACCGTATTATCCGCATTTAAAGAAGTGGAAGATGCGCTGATCGCCTACAGCAAAGAGCAGGAACGGCACAAAGCCCTGGCGCAAGCCGTTGCAGCAAACCAACTGGCGGTTCAATTAGCCAACGAGCGCTATCAAAAGGGCTTGACCGCATTTATCGACGTACTGACCAGCCAAACGGCGCTTTATCAAGCCCAGAGCTTGCTGGTCGCCAGCGAGTCCCAGCTTTCCAGTAATTTGGTCGCCCTGTACAAATCATTAGGCGGCGGCTGGCAAACCGAGGCTATTGTGGGTAATGTTAATCGATCGCCTGCCGATAACTAGAATAGGTTTAAAAGTAATGGTAGGTTCAAGAGCATTTTTCTTTTTGCCCCAACAACTTATCAAGACAACAGTAACAGGAGTACCAAAATGAAATCGCAAGTATTCGTTAAAGTATGGGATCTCCCGCTTAGAATTTTTCACTGGCTGTTGGTTGCCGGGTTTTTTATCGCTTACCTGACTGAAGACGACTTATTAACAGTACACGTCTGGGCCGGTTATCTGGTGACCGGATTATTGGTGTTCAGATTGATTTGGGGATTTGTCGGCAACGACTATGCCCGATTCTCGAATTTTTTATGCGGTCCTGCCAAGTCGATCGCTTATGTTAAAGACCTGATCGCATTAAAAACCCAACGTTACATCGGCCACAACCCGGCGGGGGCGGCGATGATCGTATTATTGCTGATCAGTTTATTAGCGACGGTCATCACCGGCTTTGCGGTGTACGGAGCCGATCAGGCCGCCGGACCGCTGGCGGCTATCGGCCCCGCTAACGAAAAAATGTGGGAAGAAGTACATGAATTTTTCGCCAACTTCACGCTGATTCTGGTAATTGTGCATGTCGTAGGCGTTGCCGTTGAAAGCTATATACACCGTGAAAATCTGGCCCGGGCGATGCTACATGGATTTAAACGGAAATAGTCGGCAAACCGGACATAAACGGCCCATCCGACAGGGCTTTAAAGGTATTTTATGAAAAAAATAATATTTTTATTAACGACAATTTTTTTTATCTCGGACTGTAACGCCGACATTAGGGTTTTAGAGCAATTAAGGGCGCAGGCACACCAAAGAGCTAAACAGAATATTTCCCAAAACAAGAAGCCGAAGAAAGCAGTTAAGACGAAAAAAACTGTCAAGCCTAAAGAAATTGTTTTAAAAGATACAAAACCGAAAGAAATAGTCACTTCAGCAGATCTGGACATTAGAAATGAGCTTGCTTATTTGCCTAATGAAGATAAACCTTTCTCAGGCAGACATGAAATGCACCATTCAAATGGCAAAAGATATGTCGAAACCAAATACAAAGATGGTAAGAGAGATGGATTACTTATCATGTGGGATGAATATGGATATAAAATCGGTGAACTAAACTTCGCAGATGGAAATCAGCTGTGATTGAATCGTGGAGAGCAAGCCGGGTAAAACCGAAAGGGACGATCATTGTATAAAGCTTGCCGTAGCGGACTAATCTAATCGACTTGATTGATGGATACACAAGGGCGGTAAAGCAACTAACCAAACACCTAGAGTGTTAAGCAAGCGCCAATACCAATCCAACATCTAAAGAACTCACAAAGTGTGACTTCCGGCATATTCGTTTGGATTTATCTTAAAAATAAGGGAGAATTGCCGACTAGATAGAAGTATCAGTCTTGTAAGAGGCAAGTGCTGTAAGGGACATCACCGGTGACAACACACGATAGCAAAATGACAGGAAAAGAAAGAGAATTTAATTTGACAGATACTTATCAAAATTAGTACTGCCAGATTAGATTTGAACCATTAGATGAAATTACGATGAGACTTTGTAAATGGACTTCAATTTTATCTGTCAGTCCTTGGAACTAAAATATATATTATTAGTTCCAAGGACCGATTTAATTTTATAAACTGTTTTTTAAATTAACAAACCATTAATCTTCTATAGAAGAACTAGGTCTGTCAACCAGCTCGACATAAGCCATAGGAGCATCATCACCAGGTCTAAATCCACATTTCATAATACGCAGATAGCCACCAGCTCTATTTTTGTAACGGGGGCCTAGTTCATTAAAAAGCTTAGTCACAACATCGCGATCACGCAACCTAGCGAAAGCAAGACGTCTTTTAGCGACACTGTCTTCTTTAGACAAAGTAATTAATGGCTCGGCGTAGCTTCTTAACTCTTTTGCTTTTGGTAAAGTTGTCTTTATTAATTCATGTTTAAATAATGAACTAACCATATTACTAAATAGCGCCTTGCGGTGACTGCTATTTATATTGAATTTTCTACCGGATTTACGATGTCTCATTGTAAGAAGACCTAATGTTAGTGTGTTATTGCGTGAGTTTGATCTGCTAAGTTTTCAGGCGGCCAATTTTCCAACCTCATACCCAAAGATAAACCCTTTAAAGCAAGAATGTCTTTTATTTCTGTTAAGGACTTTTTGCCAAGATTTGGAGTTTTCAACAACTCAACTTCAGTACGTTGAATTAAGTCTCCAATATAAAATATATTCTCAGCTTTCAAGCAGTTAGCTGAACGTACAGTTAACTCAAGATCATCTACAGGACGAAGAAGAACAGGGTCAAATATCTCTTCAATTTCAACCTCCTCTTCTGCAAGTTGATCATTTACTTTTTCAAAATCAACGAATACAGATAACTGATCGTGAAGTATGGTAGCAGCAAGCTTAATAGTTTCTTCTGGATCAACAGTACCGTTTGTTTCCAATTCGATTATTAATTTATCTAAATTAGTACGCTGTTCAACACGCGTACTTTCAACCTGATAAGCTACTTTTATAATCGGACTATATGAAGCATCCAGCTGAAGAGCTCCAACTACCAGACTATGCTCCGAATTTGACTTACGAACACTGACAGGTTCATAACCTCTTCCTCGGCGCACTCTGATCTTCATGTTTAAAACACCAACCTGCGTTAGGTTAGCTATTACCAAGTCTGGGTTAATAATTTCCACATCATGTGGAACTATAATATCCGCAGCCGTAACACAACCTGCCCCATGCTTTGAAAGAGTAAGCTCAGCCTCATCTTTGGAATGAAGCACAACTGCTAACTTCTTAAGGTTAAGCAAAATATCAATTACATCTTCTTGAACACCCTCTATAGTAGTGTATTCATGGAGAACGCCTTCAATTTCAACATCCGTAACTGCACAACCGGGAATTGTAGACAACAGCACTCGCCGCAGAGCATTACCAATAGAATGACCAAATCCCCTTTCAAGAGGTTCAATAACAATCTTAGAATGATTAGGTGTTTTGCTTATTACCTCAACTAAGCGGGGCTTCAGCAAGCCAGAAATAGAATTCTGCATTTATATCCCTCAAAACTGCGATTATTTAGAGTAAAGCTCAACTACTAATTGCTCGTTAATGTCACTGCCCAAATCTACACGATCTGGCAAGGCGCTAAATGTACCTGACATTGCCTTAGAATTAACCTCAACCCAAGATGGAAATCCATATTGCTCAGTTACAGTCAATGCATCAACAATTCTTTGTTGTTTCTTTGCTTTCTCTCTAATAGAAAGAACATCGCCAGGAGAAACCTGGTAAGAAGGAACATTGATTAAAACATTATTTACCTGGATAGACTTATGGCTAACTAACTGACGAGCTTCTGCGCGAGTAGAAGCAAAGCCCATACGATACACCACATTGTCTAATCTTGACTCTAGCAGGTTCAACAAGTTTTGACCTGTAGCCCCTTTCTTTAAGTCCGCCGACTTATAGTAGTTTCTGAACTGTTTTTCTAAAATGCCATATATTCTGCGTAAGCGTTGCTTAGCTCTTAACTGAAGCGCATAATCAGAACTTCTTGTACGCTTAGTACCATGCTGACCAGGACGCTGATCCAATTTGCACTTATTTTCTAAAGACTTTCCTCTGCTTTTCAAAAACAGATCTGTCCCTTCTCTTCGACTTAATTTACAGGTAGGCCCAAGATATCTTGCCATAACAAACTACTCCAGATTTTTATACGCGGCGTTTTTTTGGAGGCCGACAACCATTGTGTGGAATCGGCGTCACATCAACAATATTGTTTATTTTGAATCCCAAATTATTCAGAGAACGGACAGCGGACTCACGCCCAGGTCCAGGCCCCTTAATCATTACATCTAGATTCTTCATCCCAAACTCTAAAGCGACTGACCCGGCCTTTTCAGCGGCAACCTGCGCAGCAAATGGCGTGCTTTTTCGTGAGCCTCGAAAACCAGACCCTCCTGATGTTGCCCAGGAAAGAGCATTACCTTTTCTATCTGTGATAGTTATAATTGTGTTATTAAAAGATGCATGCACATGCACTATGCCATCAGCAACTTCTTTTTTAATACGTTTTCTAGAACGATTTTGACTCGCCATTTACCTCAACCCTCTTTAAAGGAATATCTTATTTTCTAATTGCCTTACGTGGGCCTTTGCGAGTACGAGCATTTGTTCTCGTTCTCTGCCCTCTTAAAGGCAATCCTCTACGATGCCTTATCCCGCGATAGCAACCAAGATCCATCAAACGTTTGATATTCATAGAAACTTCGCGACGAAGATCGCCTTCTACCGTCATCTTCGAAACGACATTTCGAATTAACTCCAACTGTTCTTCAGTTAGTTCTTTTATTTTTATCGAAGGCGCAATACCCACTTCAGCGCAAATCTCACTTGCAGTTTGACGTCCAACGCCATAAATTGCGGTCAATGCAATCACTGCATGCTTATGATCTGGTATATTTATCCCGGCAATACGTGCCATCTAGATACTCCCCTTGGTAGTACTCTAAAGTTAAGCG
Source organism: Methylobacter sp. Wu8 (assembly GCF_036440755.1). NCBI lineage: Bacteria > Pseudomonadati > Pseudomonadota > Gammaproteobacteria > Methylococcales > Methylococcaceae > Methylobacter > Methylobacter sp. Wu8. Next base: position 83,808 of record NZ_JAZGVT010000053.1, read on the forward strand.
CCAAATTATAGCATTACATTAATAACGGCGCAACAATTATTATCCTTGCCGTTGTTTATGTTTTCCGTCTTCACAGATAACCCTGACAACGCCATTTCTTTTTACAACCTTACATTTTCTACATATTTTTTTTACAGAGGCTCGAACTTTCACTCACTAACTCCTAGATATTGCTCTTTTGCAATAATTTATTTCTTTAGATTGGCTTTTTTCATCAAGCCATCATATTGCTGGGACATAACATGTGTTTGCATTTGAGAAATGAAATCCATTACAACCACAACAATAATCAACAAAGATGTTCCACCAAAATAAAACGGAACATTCCAGTACACAATCAAAAACTCAGGCAATAAACATACAAGTGTAATATAAAATGCACCAATTAATGTTAATCGAGTCATGACCTTGTCTATATAAGAACTTGTCTGAAGACCAGGCCTTATTCCAGGCAAAAATGCACCCGATTTTTTTAAATTATCAGCAGTTTCTTTTGAATTAAACACTAAAGCCGTGTAAAAGAAACAAAAGAAAATAATAGCTGTTGCATAAAAAATAACATAAACAGGCTGCCCAGGAGAGAGCATTGTAGCTACATCCTGAAGCCAGGAAAACCCATCACTATTTCCAAACCATCCTGCAATCGTAGCTGGAAATAAAATTATACTTGATGCGAAGATAGGTGGTATTACACCCGCCATATTAAGTTTTAGTGGCAAGAAACTACTTTGCCCGGCATACATTTTACGACCTTGCTGTCTCTTTGGGTAATTAATCAAAATCCTTCTTTGTCCTCTCTCTACGAATACAACCAACGCTGTGACGGAAATTGATAAAAGAAACAGCAAAATGATAAATGCCCCATTCATTTCACCTGTTCTCGCCAGTTCCAATGTACCACCTACCGCTTTGGGTATACCAGAAACGATACCGGCAAATATGATAAGTGATATACCGTTACCAATACCACGCTCAGTAACCTGCTCACCTAACCACATCAAAAAAACTGTACCGGTAACTAAAGTAACAGTTGTGATAACAATAAAGCTAATACCTGGACTCAAAACTACCGAAAGACCCCCAGCAGTTTGGTTCTGCAACGCCAAAGAAATTCCAATAGCCTGAAAAGTCGCCAAAATAACAGTTCCAAATCGAGTGTATTGCGAAATCTTACGCCGACCTGACTCGCCTTCTTTTTTTAATTGCTCCATTGCTGGTATAACAACCGTCATCAACTGCATAATAATTGACGCCGAAATATAGGGCATTATACCAAGAGCAAATAAGCTCAAACGCATCAAAGCGCCACCCGAAAACATATTGAACATATCCAGAATTGATCCGCTCTGTTGTTCAAACATAACAGCAAGGGCCTTAGGATCTATTCCAGGAACAGGAATGTGGGCACCGACTCTGTATACAAAAAAGGCTCCTAAAACAAAAAGCAGTCTAGCCTTAAGCTCCGAAAAACCACCAACTTTGCCTGCCACCTGAGCTCTTGAAGTACTCACTTAAACCTCTACTTTTCCGCCAGCTGCTTCAATAGATTTTCTAGCTCCACCTGTTACATTAATCCCTCTTACAACAACAGGTTTGGTCAACTCACCAGATTTAATGATTTTAGCTTTTTTTGTAAATACTGGAACTATATTTGCTGCAACTAGAACCTTAAGATCTATCACTTCAGCAGCTAGATTATTCAATTCGTTTAACCTTACTTCTGCTGAGTACTTGCTTATTAATGAAGTAAAGCCAATCTTAGGCAGTCGGCGCTGCAAAGGCATTTGCCCACCTTCAAAGCCAACTTTATGAAAGCCACCACTACGAGCTTTCTGGCCTTTATGGCCTCTTCCACAAGTTTTACCTAGCGTACAGCCAATACCCCTGCCCACTCTCTTTGATTTCTTTCGAGCCCCTTCACTTGAACGGATAGTATTTAAAAACATTAAACTTCCTCGAATTTTAACATGTACGATACTTTATTTATCATACCTCGGTTTTCAGGTGTATTGAGCACAACAACCGTCTGGTTGATTTTACGCAAGCCCAAACCTTTTAAACAGGCTTGATGGCGCGGTAAACGCCCAAATCTACTTTTTGTCATCGTAACACTTATTTTATTGCCAGTCATAACCACTACCCAATAATCTGTTCAACTGATAAGCCGCGTTTTGCAGCTATTTGGTTAGCGCTATGCATACCTGTAAGACCATTAATAGTTGCTCTAACAACATTAATAGGATTACTAGTTCCAATACATTTAGCTAATACGTTATGCACTCCAACTACTTCAAATACTGCTCTCATTGCTCCACCAGCAATGATACCGGTACCTTCAGAAGCGGGCTGCATGTAAACTTTAGCCGCGCCAGTAGTATTCATAATAGGATATTGCAATGTGTCGCCTTTCAAAGAAACCTTACGCATATTTTTGCGCGCTTGCTCCAAAGACTTTTGTATGGCAATAGGTACCTCGCGAGCTTTACTCACACCGTAGCCGACTCTGCCCTCACCATCACCAACTACTGTTAATGCTGTGAAACCAAAAACCCTACCGCCTTTTACAACTTTTGCAACACGTCTTACATTAACTAATTTTTCTTGTAACCCATCTGCACTAACCTGAGAAGGTGCTGTAGACATCTTATTCCCCTAAAATTTCAAACCGGCTTCACGAGCAGCGTCAGCCAATGCTTTAACGCGACCATGATATTTAAATCCTGAACGATCAAAAGCCACCTCAGAAACTCCGGCAGCAATTGCTTTTTGCGCAATAAATTTTCCAACTTCAGCTGCTGCGCTAATATTTCCAGTATTTTTTAACGTCGATTTAATTTCAGCTTGAGTAGTTGATGCACTAGCTAAAGTCTTCGTTCCATCAGCACTTATTACTTGCGCATAAATATGTTGCGAAGTCTTATGAATTGACAAACGAACAGTGCTTAATTTTTTAATTTTGCTACGCAATTTTAATGCGCGCTTCATACGAGATTGTTTCTTATCCATTACGCTACCTTACTTCTTCTTAGCTTCTTTTCTTGCAACATGCTCGTCAGCATATCTGACACCTTTACCTTTATAAGGCTCAGGTGGACGATAAGCTCTGATTTTCGCAGCAACTTCGCCTACTAACTGCTTATCACTTCCCTTGACAACTATCTCAGTTTGGCTTGGCGTTTCAACTAAAACCCCAGCCGGAACTTCAAAATCAACTGGATGCGAAAATCCAAGTGCAAGATTAAGGATATTACCTTTAGCTTGAGCTCTATAACCCACACCAATCAGGGTCAGTTTTCTTTCAAATCCTGAAGATACTCCAACTACCATATTGTTTACTATAGCTCTTGCTGTTCCGGCTTGAGCAGTAGCTTTTTTATCATTACTGTCCCATTGAACCTGAATTACGTTATCCGTAATATCAAAGCTAACAGCTGAATTAATACTATAAGATAACTGACCATTACTTCCTTTTACAGTCATATTATTACCTTCGAGCTTTATATCCACACCCTTTGGAATATTTACTGGAGCTTTTGCAATTCTTGACATAACCCGGCCTACACCTTAACAAACAGTACAAATGACTTCACCGCCATGTCCACTTGAACGAGCAGCTCTATCGGTCATAACACCTTTCGATGTTGATACAATAGCAATCCCCAACCCGCCAAGAACCTTCGGCAATTCATCCTTAGATTTATAAATACGCAAACCAGGTTTACTAATTCTTTTAATGTTTTCAATTACAGGGACACCTTTATAATACTTCAATTCAATAGTCATTTCTGTATGACTACCAATTGTTTCTACAGAATAGCCCCCAATAAAGCCTTCCTCTTTTAATACCTTCGCTATAGATACTTTTAATTTTGATGAAGGCAGTTTAACGATCTTTTTACCCGCAGATTGCCCGTTTCTAATTCTGGTCAGCATGTCTGCGACTGGGTCTGTCATACTCATTTTATAATCTCTCCAAACTTGATCTAAAAGATCTTACCAACTTGCCTTTACCAAGCCTGGCACATCGCCACGCATCGTTGCTTCTCTTAATTTATTGCGGCTAAGACCAAACTTACGATAATAACCGTGTGGACGTCCGGTTAAGTTACAACGATTACGAACTCTCGATCCGCTAGAGTCTCTAGGCAATTTCTGAAGTTGTAAATGAGCAGATTCTTTATCTTCAAATGAAGCATTAGGGTCTCTGATGATTTCTTTCAAAGACTTACGCTTAACATCATATTTCTGTACTAATTTTTTACGCTTATCTTCACGCGCAATCATCGATTTTTTTGCCATTTTAATGAGCCCTTTAGTTCTTAAATGGAAAATTAAAAAGCCTCAACAAAGCTAAACCTTCTTCGTTCGTTCTAGCTGTTGTTGTGATAGTTATGTCCATGCCGCGCAAAGCATCTATTTTATCATAATCAATTTCAGGAAAAATGATTTGTTCTTTAACGCCCATAGAATAATTACCACGCCCATCAAAGCTTTTAGGGCTCAATCCTCTGAAATCGCGGATGCGAGGTATAGAAATACTTATTAAGCGATCTAAAAACTCATACATCCTATCGCTACGCAGGGTTACCTTGCAACCTATAGGCATGTCGTCACGGATTTTAAAACCCGCAATTGATTTTCTCGCCAAAGTAATGACCGGCTTTTGGCCGGAAATTTTTTCCATGTCGCTAACTGCGGACTGCAATATTTTTTTATCAGCAACAGCGCCACCTACCCCCATATTCAGGGTTATCTTTGTAATTCGAGGCGCCTGCATTACAGAAGCATAAGCAAACTGCTCAACCAATGCTGGAAGAATTTTTTCTTTATATACGGTTTCTAGTCTAGCCATGATCTTTATCTACACCTTACACATCAACAACTTCATTTGTTGACTTAAAATACCTGACTTTTTTCCCGTCTTCTAGAAACTTAAAGCCAACACGATCCGCTTTTTTGGTTGCAGGATTATATAATCCGATGTTAGAAATATTAATCGGCATATCTTTCACAACAATTCCGCCCGAAACCCCAGCGTTTGGATTTGGTTTTTGGTTCTTTTTAACTTGATTAATCCCTTCAACCAAAACCTTATTATCCTTCAAAACTTTACTTACTCTGCCGCTTTTGCCCTTATCCTTACCGGTACGAACAATAACCTCATCGCCTTGCTTAATTCTTTGCATTTTAAACCCTACCTTATAAAACTTCAGGAGCCAGCGAAATGATTTTCATAAATCTTTCACCTCTTAGCTCACGTGTTACAGGGCCAAAAATACGCGTACCAAGCGGCTGTAGATTGTTATTCAGAATAACCGCAGCATTGCCATCAAAACGGATAACAGACCCATCCGGCCTACGAACGCCTTTGCTAGTTCTTACAACCAATGCGTTATAGACTTCGCCTTTTTTTACTCTTCCGCGAGGTATAGCATCTTTTATGCTTACTTTGATGATATCACCAATCCCGGCATAACGCCTATGAGACCCCCCTAATACTTTGATACACATGACCCTTTTTGCACCGCTATTATCGGCGACGTCAAGGTTAGTTTGCATCTGAATCATGATTTATTCCTAATTATCTGTTTATTAAATAGCTACGCAATGCTATTTGTTGGCACTTTCCAAGACTTGAACCAATTTGAAGGTTTTATTCTTGGACATAGGTCTGCATGATGTAATGGATACTACGTCGCCTTCATGGCAAATATTCTGTTCATCATGAGCCATCATTTTAGTTGAACGCTTAATGTATTTACCATAGATAGGGTGTTTTACAACCCTCTCAACTAAAACCGTAATGGTTTTATCCATTTTATTACTAACAACCCGACCAGTGATCGTCCGCAACTTAGTTACATTTTCGCTCATTTTATGCGCTCGCCATTTCGTTTAATATGGTATGGATACGTGCCACATCACGTCTAACCTTTTTTACTTGATCTGGCTTAGACAGCTGACCCGTTCCCTTTTGCATCTTAAGATTAAATTGTTCACGCGACAATTCGAGCAACATTGCCCCTAATTCGTCTTTTGATTTTTGGCGTAATTCACTTGCTTTCATTACATTATTGTCCGAGCGGTAAAAAGTGTTTTCAAAGGTAACTTTGCAGCACCTAGAGCGAATGCTTCTCGAGCCAACTCTTCAGAAACACCTTGTATTTCGTACAACATAGTTCCTGGCTTAACTTGAGCAACCCAGTATTCTACACTACCTTTCCCTTTTCCCATACGAACTTCTAATGGTTTTTTGGTAATTGGCTTATCTGGGAATATTCTAATCCAAAGTTTACCGCCACGTTTAACATGACGAGTAATAGTTCTACGAGCCGACTCAATTTGGCGAGCAGTAAGTCTACCGCGACTTACTGATTTAAGACCAAAATCACCAAAACTTACTGATGAGCCACGCACGGCAGTACCGTTATTTCTGCCTTTATGTTGCTTACGGAATTTAGTTCTTTTAGGTTGAAGCATTGTTCTCTATCCCTTCAACTATTTTTTAGATTCTGAATTAATCGATGCTATATGCGCATCCATATCGAATACTTCGCCTTTGAATATCCACACTTTAATGCCGATAATTCCATAGGTAGTATGTGCTTCAGCTGTTGCATAATCGATGTCTGCCCTTAATGTATGCAAAGGAACTCGTCCCTCTCTATACCATTCACTTCGAGCAATCTCGGCGCCGTTTAATCGACCACCAACATTAATCTTTATGCCTTCTGCACCTAATCTCATTGTATTAGTTACAGCACGCTTCATAGCTCGACGGTACATGATTCTTTTTTCAAGCTGTTGCGCAATACCCTCAGCAACCAACTGGGCGTCTAATTCAGGCTTTCTGATCTCTTCAACATTAAGCTGAACAGGGATGCCCATTATTTTAGACACACCCTGCCTCAACGCTTCTATATCTTCGCCTTTTTTACCGATGACGATACCAGGCCTTGCTGTATGTATCGTAATATGCGCGTTATTTGGCGGACGATTAATCTGAATACGACTTACAGAAGCATGAGCTAATTTCTTTTTAATATAGTCCCTGACCGTCAAGTCTTGGTGCAGAAAAACAGAATAATCCTGACTATTCGCATACCATCGCGAATTCCAATCTTTTACAATACCGAGACGTATGCCTGTTGGATGTACTTTTTGCCCCATTTTCTGCCCCTACTCGTATTCTGCAACTTTAACTGTAATATGGCAGGTTCTTTTAAGGATATGATTTGCACGTCCTTTAGCTCTTGCCTTGAATCTTTTCATAGTCGCCCCTTCATTCACATAAACGGTTGACACTTTCAATTCGTCAATATCTGCGCTTTCATTATGCTCCGCATTAGCGATAGCAGATTCAAGAATCTTTTTAATAATCGCAGCCGCTTTTTTTGAACTAAACTTCAATGTATTCAAAGCCTTCTCAACCGGCATACCACGAATCTGATCACCTACTAACCGCGCTTTTTGTGCAGATAGTGGAGCATTTTTTAATTTTGCTGAAACTTCCATAATACAACCTATCTAGATTTCTTATCAGCCACGTGGCCTTTATATGTGCGAGTTGGCGAAAACTCACCTAATTTATGCCCGACCATATTCTCAGAAATCAGAACAGGTATATGCAATCGTCCATTATGAATTGCGATAGTCAAACCTAACATATCTGGAATAATCATTGATCTTCTTGACCATGTTTTAATCGGTTTCCGATTATTAGTACTTACCGCATCTTCAACTTTTTTGAGCAGATGATGATCAATAAAAGGACCTTTTTTAATTGAACGTGGCACGTTAATTCCTCTCTATTTGAGCTTACGACGTCTGATAATCATATTATCAGTACGCTTATTATTTCTGGTTTTATAGCCCTTAGTTGGCATACCCCAGGGAGATACAGGATGTCTACCACCAGATGTACGGCCTTCACCACCACCATGCGGATGATCAACTGGATTCATTACAACACCTCGAACAGTCGGGCGAACACCACGCCATCTTGAGGCACCAGCCTTTCCGAGAGATACTAAATTATGTTCTGAATTGGAAACCTCTCCAATCACAGCGCGGCAATCAGCCATGACCTTACGCATTTCACCAGAACGCAATCTGATAGTTGCATGAGCTCCGTCTTTAGCCACCAATTGGACTGATGTACCGGCGCTACGAGCAATTTGAGCCCCCTTGCCAGGCTTTAACTCCACGCAATGAACCGTCGTACCCATTGGTATATTTCGTAACGGCATACAGTTACCAGGCTTGACAGCCGTGGTTTCCGAAGAGACCACCTCCTGCCCAACTTCAATTCCTTTAGGTGCAATGATATATCTACGCTCTCCATCCTTAAATAGGATCAACGCGATATTCGCAGTTCTGTTTGGATCGTATTCCAGACGCTCAACAACGGCAGGAATATCGATTTTATTTCTTCTAAAATCAATTATCCGGTAGTGTTGTTTATGCCCACCACCAACATGGCGCGTTGTTATACGCCCCTGATTATTACGCCCGCCACTTTTGCTATTCTTGCTCAACAAAGGCGCATACGGTTTTCCTTTATGCAACTCATCATTTTTGATGCGCACTACAAACCGTGAACCCGGTGACGTCGGTTTAGACTTTACAATAGCCATGCTTTCTACCGTTTCCTATTGATCTTTTAAAACTTAAATTATTAAGCAGCGGAGAAATCTATATCATGGCCGGGCTTAAGTTTTACATAAGCCTTTTTCCAATCAGATCGCTGCCCCAATGAGCCGCCAAATCTTTTTTGCTTGCCCTTAACGTTTAAAACTTGAACAGAATCAACTTCAACGCTAAACATTAGCTCCACGGCACTTTTAACTTGTTTTTTAGTGGCTTGTTTTTGCACTTTAAAAACAAATCGATTGTCTTTTTCCGCAGCAATAGTGCTCTTCTCAGATATAATCGGAGCTTTCAGCACGCCTGCCAAGTGATATTGATTTAAACTCATGCTAAGCGCTCCTCTATTTGCTTCAACGCACCAGGTGTAGCAATAACTTTATCGGCTGAAACCAATAAAACAGGGCTTAAATTAATCGCCTCAATCACTTCTACATAAGGTATGTTTCTTGACGCCAACGCTAAATTTGCATCTACATTCTCAACAACAATAAGAATTCGCTTCGCATCAATATTTTTTATCCTTGAATTCAACTCTTTTGTTTTAGGGCTGGAAGGTAAAATATCATTACTAACCACCAAGCGATCTTGCCTAAGCAATTCGGACAATATTGACCTGACGCCGACCCGAAACATTTTTTTATTCAATTTTTGATCGTAAGACCTTGGTCTAGCAGCAAAAGCGACACCACCGGTTCTCCACACTGGGCTACGCGTTGTTCCAGATCTTGCACGTCCAGTACCTTTTTGTCTCCATGGCTTTGATCCGCCGCCACTGACATCAGACCGCGTCTTCTGCGCTTTCGTTCCAGCACGAGCGCCAGCCAGATACTTTACAACCAACTGATGAACCAATGTCTCATTAAAAGGCTGACCGAATATCGCCTCAGCCACACCAACATTTCCTGAAGAGTCTTGTTCGTTTAAAGCAGGTATTTGCATACTCATGGCTTAACCTTTATTTCGCATTTTCATAGCGGGCGTAATAATTACATCACCGCCCTTGGCACCAGGTACAGCACCTTTCACCAAAATTAAATTTCTTGCCGTATCAATTGAATGGATAGTTAGATTCTGAACTGTAACTTTTTCAGCCCCCATATGACCTTCCATTTTCTTCCCTTTAAATACACGACCAGGTGTTTGACACATACCAATAGAACCCAAAACCCTGTGTGAGCGCGAGTTGCCATGAGTAGCGTCTTGCATGCTGAAATTATGGCGTTTTATACCACCTGCAAAGCCTTTACCTATACTTTTACCTTGGACATCAACAACTTGACCAACTGAGAATATATCTAAAGATAATTGAGATCCGGTAGATAAATTCTCACCTTCACCATCTTCAAGCCTAAACTCCCATAGGCCGCGTCCAGCTGTCACATTAGCCGCCGCGTAATGACCAGCCATCGCTTTATTGACTCGAGAAGATTTTTTATCGCCCGCCGCTACCTGAATCGAACGATAGCCATCAACCTCAATACCTTTAACCTGAGTAACTCTATTTGAGTCAATCTGGAGTACAGTAACTGGTACTGACGAACCATCTTCACAAAAAACTCTGGTCATACCACATTTACGACCTATAAGACCTATTGACATCTGCCAATTCCCCTGCTTCTTAATTCAATTTTATTTGAACATCAACACCAGCCGCAAGATCCAACTTCATCAATGCGTCTACGGTTTTATCTGTTGGTTCAACGATATCTAATAATCGTTTATACGTTCTCAATTCATACTGATCTCTAGCATCTTTGTTTACATGCGGAGAAATTAAAATCGTAAAACGTTCTTTTTTAGTAGGCAATGGAATGGGGCCTTTAACTTGGGCTCCCGTTCTTCTTGCTGTTTCTACTATCTCACCAGCCGATTGATCAATTAATTTATGATCAAATGATTTCAAACGGATTCTGATAGTTTGATTAGACATATACATTACTCGATTATTGATGCAACTACGCCCGCACCTACTGTACGACCACCTTCACGGATTGCAAAACGCAAACCATCATCCATAGCGATCGGTGAAATCAGCTTTACTTTTACTGAAATGTTATCGCCAGGCATTACCATTTCAACGCCTTCCGGCAGCTCAACAGC